>NZ_WWFY01000993.1:0-9775 GCF_009864975.1 Pseudonocardia sp. SID8383 | reverse complement strand
AGTCCCACGACCCGGCCGGCCGTGACGGCGGGAACTCTCGCAACGGTCACCGGTCGAAGACCGTGCTGACCGAGGCCGGGCCGGTCGAGCTCGATGTGCCCCGGGACCGGGACGGCTCGTTCACCCCGAAGATCGTCGCCAAGCGGCAGCGCCGCATGTCCGGGGTCGACGAGCTCGTGCTGTCGCTGTCGGCGAAGGGCCTGACCACCGGGGAGGTCCAGGCTCACCTGGCCGAGGTCTACGGCGCCCAGGTGTCCCGGCAGACGATCTCGACGATCACCGACAAGGTCATCGAGGCGATGGTCGAGTGGCAGAACCGGCCACTCGACCCGGGACGGAGTCCAATGGTCGTCGCGAATCCTCACGACGACCATTGGACTCCGTCCCGGGCGGACTACCCGGTGATCTTCATCGACGCGATCCACGTCAAGATCCGCGACGGGAAGGTCGCGAACCGGCCCATCTATGTCGCGCTCGCGGTGACCTGTGAGGGCCGCCGGGAGATCCTCGGGCTCTGGGCCGGGGACCCCCTGCAGCGGCGGCGAGGGCGCGAAGTACTGGCTGCACGTACTCACCGAGATCCGTAACCGCGGCGTCGGTGACGTGCTCATGGTTGTCTGTGACGGCCTGGCGGGGCTGCCGGATGCGATCGGCGCGGTCTGGCCCGCCACTATCACCCAGACCTGCGTGGTGCACCTGCTGCGCAACAGCTTCCGCTACGCCGGCCGCCAGCACTACGACGCGATCGCCAAGGCCCTGCGACCGGTCTACACCGCACCCACCGAGGCTGCGGCGACCGAGCGGTTCCTGGAGTTCTGCGAGGCCTGGGGTGAGCGGTATCCGGCGATCGTGCGGCTCTGGGAGAACGCCTGGGCCGAGTTCGTGCCGTTCCTGGGGTTCGACGTCGAGATCCGCAAGATCATCTGCACGACGAACGCGATCGAGAGCGTGAACGCCCGGATCCGGCGGGCGGTCAAGGCCCGCGGGCACTTCCCGAACGAGGCCGCCGCGCTCAAGTGCGTCTACATGGCGATCATGAGTCTCGACCCCACCGGCACCGGGCAGCACCGGTGGTCGATCCGCTGGAAGCCCGCCCTGAACGCCTTCGACATCGCCTTCGACGGACGCCTGTCCGCCGGACGCACGTAACCGACCAACCTCAGTTACACCGGAAACTTGACAGTCCCCCGCCGAGCTGCTGTTTCAGGTGCTGACCGAACGCGAGGAGCAGAACTCCGTCGCGATCGCGTCCAGTGAGTCGTTCGCCGGCTGGACCAAGACCTTCACCGACCCCCGTCTGTGCGCGGCGATCGTCGACCGGCTTACCTTCGGCGGCAACATCATCGAGACTGGTATCGACTCCTACCGCCTCGCCCAGACCCGGGCGCGCACCTCCTCATAGGCACGGTCGTGGTGTGTCAGGTCGTGTGGGACGCCTGATCGCTGAGGTAGCGCTGCATGAGGTCGCGGGCGTCGAGGTGGAAGAGGTTGATGCGGTGGGTGTGGCGGAGCAGGAGTAGGCCGGAGGCGTGGGCGAACGCGTCGGCGGTGAGTCGGGTCGCGGTGTCGGGGTCGACGAGTTCTTCGGCGGCGGCTCGGACGGGTTCGAGTGTGGCCAGGAGTGCTGCGTTGAGGTCGTGGTTGGTGTCGGGGTCGGGCATGCCGTGGGGGGCCATGCCGCCGGCGAACAGGTAGAAGCCCATGTCGAGATCGCGCGGGTTCTCGTCGTAGAAGTCGAAGAACGCCAGGCCGGCGGCGACGAAGCGCTCGACCGCGGTGTCGATACCGACGACGGCGGCCTCGGTCGCGGCACGCAGGCGCTGCAGCGACTCGTGCAGGGCTGCTGCGTAGATGTGTTCCTTGCTGGGGAAGTAGCCGTAGATCGCGCCGGTGGCGTAGCCGGCTTCCTTGGCGATGGCGCGCATGTTGGCCTCGCGCAGGCCGTCGCGGGCGAACACGCGCAGCGCGGCGTCGAGGATCAGCGCCCGTTTGGCCTCGGCCACCGCGCCGAGTCGATCCGCGCGCGCACTGTTGGTCATGCGTTCAGCCCTTCCGTCCCGGTCGCCATGACGCTACAGTCCGAACGTCGTTCATCAAAGTGAACTACGTTCGGAACTGGACGTGAGAGCAGGCTAACAGGGAGATCAGCGCTGATGACCACCGTCGCAACCACCACATCAACCAGCACCGCGACCAGGACGGCAGGCGGTGCTGGCGAGACCGCGATGCCGGCGTCGGGCGCCGAGACTGCGATGCCGGCGTCGGGCGCCGAGATCGGGGTGAGTGCGCGGGTGTCGGACTACACCGCCCGGTTCGCCGAGTTCCTGGCTCGGGAGGTGGCACCGTTGGAGAAGGAGCTGACGGGGCAGGGTGCGGGGACGCCGAGCCAGCCGCGGTTCGACGAGAAGGGCCGGATGAGCGCGGCGGTGTGGGAGGCGCGGCGGGAGGTGCAGCGCCGGGCCGGCGCGGCCGGCCTCTACGCCCCGCACACCAGCGCGGAGGTCGGCGGGGGCGGGTTCGGCCGGGTCGAGATGCACCACGTGGAGGAGTTCGTCTACCGCCGGTCGGGGCTCGGGCTGGGCCTGGCCGCGCTGGCGTGGACCGAGGGCCCGAACCCGGCGGTCGAGCACTGCTCGCCTGCGTTGCGCGAGCAGTACCTGACCCCGCTGATCACCGGCGAGATCACCGCGGCGTTCTGCAACACCGAGTTCGGCGCGGGATCGGACGTGCTGCGGATGGCCACCCATGCCGAACGCGACGGCAGCGACTGGGTGATCAACGGGTCAAAGGGCTGGATCACCAACTCGCACTTCGCCGACGTGTTGCAGGTCGTCGCAGTCACCGATGCGGGCGCGGGGACCCGGTCGCTGTCGATGTTCCTGGTCGACGGGAACGCGCCCGGCGTGACCCGCGGGGTCGACCTGCCCACGACGATGGCCGACGGGCTGACCGGCGCGCTGGAGTTCACCGATGTGCGGGTGCCGGCGGAGAACGTCGTCGGCGAGATCGGCGACGGGTTCGGACTGGCGATGTCGTGGATCAACTGGCGGCGGCTGTGCCGGGGCGGGATGTGCGCGGGCTGGGGGGCGTGGCTGCTGGAGCGTGCGGTCGACTACGCCCAGCAGCGCGAGGTCGGCGGCAAGCCGATCGCCGACCAGCAGGTCGTGCAGCACATGCTGGCCAACATGCACGCCGACATCTACCAGGCGCGCGCGACGTCGCTGGTCGCCCAGGCCGAGCTGGACGTGCTGGGCCCGTACGCGAAGCCGTTGCACCGCGACGCGCCGCGGCTGATCAGCCTGGTGAAGGTGATCAACGACGAGGCGTTCTTCCGGGTCGCCGACACCGCGGTCCAGGTCCGCGGCGCGGCGGGACTGATCCAGGACTCACCGGAGGAGAAGCTGTTCCGGGTCGCGCGCAACCTGCGCATCCCGGCCGGCACCTCGGAGATCCAGCGCAACGCGATCGCCCGCGGGCTGCTGCGGAGCAGGGCGGCATGAGCGCCACCAGCCCGGCCCCGGCTGCTCCTGCAGCTGCTGTTCCGCTGACGCACTACTCGCCGGGCGGGGGCTGCGCGTGCAAGCTGCCCCAGACCCTGCTCGACGACGTGGTGAACTCGCTGCGCGGTACCGGAGCGACCGGTCCTGTAGCGGTGGGGCCGGAGTCGGGCGCGGTCACCGCGACCGGCGCGGTGTTGCGGGTCGGGTTGGACCCGGCCGACGACGCGGCGGTGGTCGATCTGCCCGGGTGGGAGGGCCGGTCGCTGGTGGTGACGTGTGACTTCCTGACCCCGGTGGTCGACGACCCGTTCGCGTGGGGGCAGATCGCGGCGACGAACGCGCTGTCGGACGTCTACGCGATGGGTGGCCGGCCGCTGGTGGCGCTGAACCTGCTGGGCTGGCCGGCGGATCTGGACCAGTCGTTGCTGGCTGAGGTTCTGCGGGGCGGTGCCACCGCAGTTCGTGAGGCCGGCGCGCTGGTCGTGGGTGGGCACAGCATCGTCGACGCGGCCCCGAAGTACGGGCTGGCCGTCGTCGGTGAGGTCGACCAGAACGCGATCCTGCGCAAGGGCGGCGGCCAGGCCGGGGATCTGCTGGTGCTGACCAAACCTCTCGGGGTCGGGGTCGTGACCACCGCGGTCAAGCGCGGCCGCGCCCCGGCTGCGGTGGTGGCGGAAGCGGTCGCGGTGATGACGCGTGCCAACGCCGCCGCCTCCCGGGTCGCGGTTGGGGCCGGTCTGCGCGGCGGCACGGACGTCACCGGGTACGGGTTGATCGGGCATCTGCACGAGATGGCCCGGACCGCGGGTGTCGCGGCCGCGGCCTGGCCACGGGCCGTTCCGGTCCTCGACGGGGTCCGGGAGCTGGTCGAGGCCGGCTGCGCCCCCGACGGCAGCCGCCGCACCCTCGCCTCCGCACTGGCCACCGGCTGGTTCGTCCCGACCGGGACCGACGCGACGACCCAGCTGCTGCTGGCCGACGCCCAGACCTCCGGCGGCCTGCTGCTGGCCGTCGCACCGAACAAGGCCGACGGGCTGCTGACGCAGCTGCGCGAGCGGGGCGAGCGGGCAGCGGTGATCGGCCGCCTGCGCTCGGGCGTCGCAGGCCAGATCACCACCGAGAACCCGGTCGCGTATCCGCCGGTGTCGGCGGGCCGGCCTGGGCAGGTGGGGTCGTGAGCGGGTTGGTGTGCGTGACCGGCCGGTTCCAGCCCGTCCACGACCAGCACCTCGAGCTGTTCGCGATGGCGTTGCGCGAGGCCGAGCACCTGATCGTCGCGGTGACCAATCCCGACACCGGTGCCCGGCATCCGGAACCGACCTCCGCGCATCGTCACCTGCCCGTGGCGAACCCGTTCACCTTTTACGAACGCGCCCGGCTCCTGCAGACCGCACTCGCCGCCCGCGGCTGGGCCGACCGTACGACGATCGTCACGTTCGACCTGACCCGCCCGGCGACCTGGACCGAGTACGTGCCCATCCACGCGCGCCAGTTCGTGCGCGCCTACAGCGCCTGGGAGCGCGACAAGGCCGCCCGATTGGGCGAGGCCGGCTACCCGGTCACCGTCCTCGACGGCGACCCCGCCACCCGCGTGTCCGCCTCCGACATCCGCGCACGCTTCGATGGTGGGTGGGAGCAGCTGGTGCCCGCCTCGGTGGTGCCGCTGCTGGGCGAGCTGCTCGCCGAGCACGACAGGACAGCCCCCGTACGGGAACAGGTCACTGTGCGAGATCGGGTTCCAGCCGGGCCGAGCCGAGAGGCCACGGCGTGAAGGCCGGCTACGGGGAGACCCAGCCCCGCCTCGACGACGACCGGTTGCCGATCGTGCTGGTCATCCTGGACGGGCTCGGGGATCGACCCATCCCGCAGCTGGGCGGACGGACACCGGCCGAGGCCGCGCACACCCCGCACCTGGACGCGCTGGCCCGCCGCGGCGCCAGCGGATGGCACCTCCCGTTCGGGTGGGGCCGCGCCCCGGCCTCCGAGCTCGCGCACTGGTCGATGTTCGGCTTCACCGACATCCCGTTCCCCGGCCGGGCCGCGCTGGAGGCGCTCGGCGCCGGCCTGGACGTCCCGCGTGGTTGCGCGCTCACCCACGCCAGCCTGCGCACCAGCCGCCGCGACGGCGACCGCCTGCACATCACCGGACGAGCCCGCCCCGACGACGCCGCAGAGGTCGCCGAGCTGCTAGCCGTCCTGACCCCGGTCCTTGCCCGGCACGGAATGACGCTGACCCCGCACGGGGACAAGGGTGAAGCGCTGCTGAGCGGACCCGGACACGACAGCGCCCACGGCAACGGGCACGGGAGCGGGGACGTCACCGACTCTGACCCGCTGTTCGAGTCGTTCCACCCCTGGATGCAGCCGGTGGCGACCAGCCCGGCTGGCACCGCGTTCGCCCAGGCGCTCACCGCGGCCCTGCTGCAGGCCCGCGCTCATCTGCTCGACCACCCCGTCAACACCGCGCGCGCCGGTCGGGGCCTGCCCGCGCTGGACGTGCTCACCACCAAGTGGTCCGGGCAGCTCGGGGAGATCCCGAGCTTCGTCGAGCAGATCGGCGTCGCCGGGGCGATGGTCACCAGCACCCGCCTCTACCGCGGCATCGCCGCCGCCCTCCAGATGAGCTCCACCCATCTGCGCCCGGTTCCCGACCTCGCCGCGGACATGGCCGCCCGCCTTGCCGCCGCCAGCGAGCTGATCGCGACCGGAGCCCGGTTCGTCCACGTCCACACCAAAGTCGCCGACGAAGCCGGGCACACCAAGAACCCCCACGCCAAACGCGAGGTCCTGGAAGCGATCGACGCCGGTCTCGCCGGCCTCGACGCCCTCACCGACACCGCGGTCGTCGCGGTCACCGGCGATCACGCCACCCCGTCGGTCGACGGCGTCATGCACACCGCCGACCCCACACCGCTGATCATCGCCGGGCCGACCGTCCGATCCGACACCGTGACCGAGTTCGGTGAGCTACCCGCCCGCCAGGGCTGGTGGGGCCAGGTCCGCGCCGAGGAACTCCTCCCGCTCCTGCTCGGACAGGCCAACCGGCCCGTCTTCCTCGGCCACCGCATCACCCCCCGCCGCGCCATCGCCCTCGCCGACACCCCCACCCCGATGCCATTGACCGACGAACACCCCAGCACCAATCCCTGACGGCATTCTCGCCGAGCTCGGCCTACTTGGCCTCCGCCGCTCCGGTCCCCGGCTGCTGTCCACCCGTCCCGAGCCGCCCGATGCAGGCCTGTCCGTCACAGGCCTGTCCGGCGAACGGCCGCCCCGTTCCAGTGTTGTGACGATCCGATCGGAGAGAGATGCGCGGCTACCACGAGATGTTCGACAGCAGCGTCGAGGACCCCGCATGGTTCTGGGCCGACGCCGCTACCGCGATCGACTGGTACCGCCCACCCACGACAGTCCTCGACACGGCGAACCCGCCGTTCCACTGATGGTTCTCCGACGGGCAGCTCAACACCTGCTTCAACGCCCTCGACCGGCACGTCGCCGCCGGCCACGGCGACCGCGCCGCCCTGATCTACGACAGCCCCGTCACCGGCACCACCCGCACCTACACCTACGCGCAGCTGCTCGACCAGGTGGGACTGTCAAGTTTCCGGTGTAACTGAGGTTGGTCGGGTTACGTGCGTCCGGCGGACAGGCGTCCGTCGAAGGCGATGTCGAAGGCGTTCAGGGCGGGCTTCCAGCGGATCGACCACCGGTGCTGCCCGGTGCCGGTGGGGTCGAGACTCATGATCGCCATGTAGACGCACTTGAGCGCGGCGGCCTCGTTCGGGAAGTGCCCGCGGGCCTTGACCGCCCGCCGGATCCGGGCGTTCACGCTCTCGATCGCGTTCGTCGTGCAGATGATCTTGCGGATCTCGACGTCGAACCCCAGGAACGGCACGAACTCGGCCCAGGCGTTCTCCCAGAGCCGCACGATCGCCGGATACCGCTCACCCCAGGCCTCGCAGAACTCCAGGAACCGCTCGGTCGCCGCAGCCTCGGTGGGTGCGGTGTAGACCGGTCGCAGGGCCTTGGCGATCGCGTCGTAGTGCTGGCGGCCGGCGTAGCGGAAGCTGTTGCGCAGCAGGTGCACCACGCAGGTCTGGGTGATAGTGGCGGGCCAGACCGCGCCGGAGCAATCGTCAAGACCTGTGGATGAAGATCTTTAGGCGGCTTCCGGTTGGTGGTGGTCGTCGGGTCGTTCGACGAGCTGGCCGCCGGTGAACGTGGCGCCGGCGCGGACGAGTGCCACCAGGTGCGGGCCGTTCACCGCGCGCCAGCGGTCCTGGGCAGCTTCGATCAGCTTGAACGCCATCGCCAGCCCGGCCGCCCGGGATCCCGGCCCCTTCGTGATCTTCGTGCGGTGCCGGACGGTGGCGAAGGTGGACTCGATCGGGTTGGTGGTGCGCAGGTGCTGCCAGTGCTCGGCCGGGTAGTCGTAGAACTCCAGCAGCTCGTCGAGGTCATCGGTGATCTTGGAGACCGCCTTGGCGAACTTCGCCCCGTAGGTGGCCTCGAAAGACTTCACGGCCTCGAAGGACTTCACGGCCTCGAGGGCGTAACGGCGGTCCTCGGCGTTCCAGATCTCGGCCAGCGCCTTCTTCGCCCCAGGGTGGGCGGAGCGCGGCATGGCGCCGAGCACGCCTGCGATCTTGTGAAACCAGCACCTCTGCTCCCGCGTGGCCGGGAAGACCTCGCGCAGCGCGCCCCAGAACCCGAGCGCCCCGTCGCCGATCGCGAGTACCGGGGCCCGCATGCCGCGCCGTGCGCAGTCGCGCAGCAGGTCTGCCCACGACTCGGTCGACTCGCGGTAGCCGTCAGCGAGAGCGACGAGTTCCTTGCGACCGTCGGCGCGGACCCCGATCAGCACGAGCAGACACAGCTTGTGTTCTTCGAGGCGGATGTTGACGTGGATCCCGTCGGCCCACAGGTAGACGTAGTCCACTCCGGACAGGTCGCGGGCGACGAAGGCGCGTTGCTCGGCCTCCCAGGTCTCGGTCAGCTTGGTGACCGTGGCCGCCGACAGCCCGGCCGTGGAGCCGAGGAACTGCCCCAGCGCGGGCACGAAGTCCCCCGAAGACAGGCCGTGCAGGTAGAGCAGCGGAAGCACCTCGGTGATCTTCGGGGTGCGCCGGCACCACGGCGGCAGGATCGCCGAGGAGAACCGGCGTCGCTCGCCGGTGTCGGGATCGGTGCGCCGGTCGTTCACCCGGGGTGCGGTCACCTCGACCGCTCCGGCCGAGGTGAGCACGTCGCGGGGCTGGTGGGAACCGTTGCGTACCACCAGCCGGCGGCCGTGCTCGTCGCGCTCGCCGGCGTGGCGGGCGATGTCGTCGTCGACCTCGGCCTGCAACGCCTCGGCCAGCATCCGGCGGGCGCCCTCGCGGACCAGTTCGTCGATCACGGCCGGGCGGGGCTCACGGCGGGACTCGTCGCCGCCGTCGGGTTCGGAACTACAGTGAGCACGGGTCGTACCCTTCCGACCGGCGTTGGCGCGCCGGCCTTGCTTGAGGACCGTCAAGATCACCGGGAGGGTACGACCCCTCCCCGGTCATCCACAGGTCTCAAGCATTGCTCAGCAGGTGCACCACGCAGGTCTGGGTGATAGTGGCGGGCCAGACCGCGCCGATCGCATCCGGCAGCCCCGCCAGGCCGTCACAGACAACCATGAGCACGTCACCGACGCCGCGGTTACGGATCTCGGTGAGTACGTGCAGCCAGTACTTCGCGCCCTCGCCGCCGCTGCAGGGGGTCCCCGGCCCAGAGCCCGAGGATCTCCCGGCGGCCCTCACAGGTCACCGCGAGCGCGACATAGATGGGCCGGTTCGCGACCTTCCCGTCGCGGATCTTGACGTGGATCGCGTCGATGAAGATCACCGGGTAGTCCGCCCGGGACGGAGTCCAATGGTCGTCGTGAGGATTCGCGACGACCATTGGACTCCGTCCCGGGTCGAGTGGCCGGTTCTGCCACTCGACCATCGCCTCGATGACCTTGTCGGTGATCGTCGAGATCGTCTGCCGGGACACCTGGGCGCCGTAGACCTCGGCCAGGTGAGCCTGGACCTCCCCGGTGGTCAGGCCCTTCGCCGACAGCGACAGCACGAGCTCGTCGACCCCGGACATGCGGCGCTGCCGCTTGGCGACGATCTTCGGGGTGAACGAGCCGTCCCGGTCCCGGGGCACATCGAGCTCGACCGGCCCGGCCTCGGTCAGCACGGTCTTCGACCGGTGACCGTTGCGAGAGTTCCCGCCGTCACGGCCGGCCGGGTCGTGGGACT
>NZ_WWFY01000992.1:0-4767 GCF_009864975.1 Pseudonocardia sp. SID8383 | reverse complement strand
GCGGCGAGTGCGGCGCGGTCGGCGGCGTCCAGGGCGTCCGGCCCGAGCGCGTCGAGCAGGTCGGGACGCCGGTCCCGGGTCCGTTCCAGGGCCCGGTCGCGCCGCCAGCGGGCGATCGCGGCGTGGTTGCCGCCGCGGAGCACGTCCGGCACGGCCAGCTCCCGCCACACCTCGGGACGGGTGTAGGACGGGCCCTCCAGCAGCCCGTCGGAGAAGGAGTCCTCGGCGGCCGAGCGCGGGTTGCCCAGCACCCCGGGCAGCAGCCGGGCGACGGCTTCGACCATCACGAGCACGGCGACCTCCCCGCCGACGAGCACGTAGTCGCCGATCGACACCTCGTCGACGGTGATGCCGCGGGCCCGGGCGTCGAGCAGCACACGCTCGTCGATGCCCTCGTAGCGGCCGCAGGCGAACACCAGCCGCTCCTCGGCAGCCCAGGCGTGCGCGGTGGCCTGGGTGAACGGCCGTCCGGCCGGGGTCGGGACGACCAGCCGGGCGGGCAGGTCGGGGGTGGCCAGCACGTCGTCGAGGGCCTCGCCCCACACCTGGGGGCGCATCACCATGCCCGGCCCGCCGCCGTACGGGGAGTCGTCGACGGCCTGGTGCACGTCGTGGGTCCAGTCCCGCAGGTCGTGCACCGCGACCTCGAGCAGCCCGCGGTCGATCGCCCGCCCCAGCAGTGCCTCGCGCAACGGCTGCAGGTAGGACGGGAAGATGGTGACGACGTCGATCCGCACGGCGCGGATCGTCGCAGGCGCCCGTCCCCCCGTGCAGAAGGAGGTCATGCGATGCCGGAATCCTGGGCCGAGCCACTCTGGTCGACGGCGGCGCAGTGGAGCCTGCTGCCGCCGGTGCTGCTCGCCCTGCTGCTGACGACGGCGATCGGCCTGGAACGCGAGGCCGGCGCGAAGAGCGCCGGTCTGCGCACGCACGTGCTGGTCGGCGTCGGCGCGGCGGTGTTCATGGTCATCTCGAAGTACGGCTTCGCCGACCTGCTCGCGACCGAGCACGTCGCGCTGGACCCGTCCCGGATCGCGGCCCAGATCGTGTCGGGGATCGGGTTCATCGGTGCCGGGCTGATCTTCGTCCGGCAGGACGTCGTGCGCGGGCTCACCACCGCGGCCACGATCTGGCTGGCCGCCGCGGTCGGGACGGCGTGCGGTGCGGGCCTCGCCCCGCTGGCCGTCCTGGCGACGGCGGCACACTTCCTGGTGACCCGGGGCCTGCAGCCGGTCGCGCGGGTGGTGCGGCGGCACCGTCGTCGCCCGCCGGTGCTGCGGATCCGCTACGACGACGGCTACGGCGTCCTGCGCGGGGTCCTGGAGCGCTGCACCGCGGCCGGATTCTCGGTGGCAGGGGTGGCCGTGCACCGCGGCTCGGTGGCCGCCGACGGCGTCCGGGTCGCGGCGCTGACCCTGCGTCTCGACGGCCGGGGGGACCTGCCCGGCCTGGCCGCCGCGCTGTCGGAGACCGACGGGGTGCGCTCGGCGGAGACCCGGGTGGACCCGACCGAGGACCCGGACGACCCCGACCGCGCCGACGACTGAACCGACGACCGGGCCCGGCTCAGCCCGCCCGGCGGGGCCGCCGTCGCTCGACGGCGCGCCGGGTCCCGTACAGCGTCGTCCCGCACCGGTCGAGCAGCTGCGAGGCCGCGGTGTCCGGGTGCAGCAGCCCGAGCAGGACGTGCTCGGTACCGATCGACCGGTCACCGAGCCGGATCGCCTCGCGCAGCGCCAGCTCGAGGGCCTTCTTCGAGGACCGCTCGAACGGGATGTGCCCGGCCCGCCACCCTCTGCGCCGCGGGCGGTCGAGCGCGCCGGGCCCGAAGCCCGCCTCCACCGCGCTCCGGACGGCGTCGAGGTCGATGCCCAGGATGGCGAGGGCGTCGGCGTCGCGACCGGGTGCGCCGTCCGCCCGGTCGAGCTCCTCGATGACGGTGCGGGCGTCGATCCCGGCCGCGGCGAGGAGCTCCTCCCCCGGTGTACCGGGGGTGCGCAGGACCCCGAGCAGGAGGTGCTCCGTCCCGATCCGCCCCGCGCGCCTCGTCCGTGCGATCTCCTGGGCCAGTACGACCACCCTGCGGGCCTCGCCGGTGAACCGTTCGAACACGTGCGTCTCCCGTCTACAGGCCGAGCCGGCGGTACTTCTTGTGCACCGCCTGCCGGCTGATCCGCAGTGCGTCGGCGATCTGCTGCCAGGACCATCCCTGGTCGCGGGCGTTGGTGACCTGCAGCTCCTCCAGTGAGTCCTGCAGGTCGCGCAGTGCCACCACCGCCCGCAGCCCCACGGCCGGGTCCGTGCTGGACGCCGCCGCGGCCACCGCCGTCGCATCACTCATGACCGTCAACATAGGTTGACACCGCGAGGATGTCAACTCTGGTTGACACTGCGACCACGAGAACGGCCCGGCACCACGGGGTGCCGGGCCGGGATCAGTCCTGCGGGTCGAGCAGCCCGTCGGGCGGGTCGAGGACCACGCGTCCGCCCGCCACGTCGACGGTGGGCACGATCGCCCCGACGAACGGGACGAGTGCCTCGTGCCCGGCCGGCCGCCGGACGACCAGCAGGGACCCGCCGGGGCCGTGGACGACGTCGGTGACGGTGCCCGCCTCGGTCCCGTCGACCAGCTCGGCCCGCAGACCGGTCAGCTGGTGGACGTGGAACTCCTCCGGGTCCTCCGGCTCGGCGAGCGCGGAGGTCGGCAGCCGGAGCTGGACCCCGCGCAGGGCCTCGGCGGCGTCGCGGTCGGCCACGCCCTCGAAGAGCACGAGCCAGCGGCCCGAGTGGGCGCGCGCACCGGTGACGGTGAGCGGCCCGGGGCCCGCCGCGCGGGGCCGGTGGCCCTGCAGGACGGCACCGGGCGCGAACCGCTCCGCCGGTGCGTCGGTGCGGGGCTCGACGACGACCTCGCCGCGCAGACCGTGCACACGTACGACGACGCCGACCAGGACCTGGCCGGCGTCGTCGGGTGCGGAGCTCGTCACCGGTCGGTGTCGACGACGTCGACGCGCACGCCGCGACCGCCCACACCACCGATGACGTTGCGCAGGGCGGTGGCGGTGCGGCCACCCCGGCCGATCACCTTGCCGAGATCGTCGGGGTGCACCCGGACCTCGAGGATCCGACCGCGACGCCCGGTGACCAGGTCCACCCGGACGTCGTCGGGGTGGTCGACGATGCCGCGCACGAGGTGCTCGAGCGCGTCCGCCATGAGAGTCACGACTGGGTCGACTCGGTGGCCGGCTCGGCCGCGTCCTTGGTCGCGTCGGCGACGTCGTCGCTCTTCGTCGCGGCCTCGGCCGGGGCGGCGTCAGCGGTCTTACCGACGCGGTCGCCACCCTTCTTCTTCGGAGTGGTGGCCGCGGTGGTCGGCTCCTCGTTCGCCGCCGCCAGCGCCTCGTTGAAGCGGGCCAGCTTGTCGGCCTTCTCGGCCTGCGGCTTCAGGGTGCCCTCGGTGCCCGGCAGGCCCTTGAACTTCTGCCAGTCGCCGGTGATCTCGAGCAGGTTCTGCACCGACTCGGTCGGCTGCGCGCCGACACCCAGCCAGTACTGCGCACGGTCCGAGTCGATCTCGATCAGGCTCGGCTCGTTCTTCGGGTGGTACTTGCCGATCGTCTCGATGGCCCGGCCGTTGCGGCGCGTACGGGAGTCCGCGACGACGACGCGGTAGTACGGCTGACGGATCTTGCCCAGACGCATCAGCTTGATCTTGACGGCCACGCTGTGGTGCTCCTCGCGAATGTCGATTCGTGCTGCGATGAGTCAGCCGGCCTCGCGTGGGGTTACGGGCTCGCTCACTCGTAGGTGTCGGCCGTGGCAGGTAGAGGGCCGGCCACGGACCCGATCGGCCATTCTGCCAGACGTCGTTCAGACCGCGGGAAAGGCCCCGACCAGCATGAGGGCCAGGGCCAGCCCGGGCAGGAAGTTGTTGACCGCGTGCGCCACGATCCCGGCGGTGACGCGGCCGGTCAGCAGCCGTGCGACCCCCAGCGGCAGGGCGACGACGAACAGCAGCGGCGCGCGCAGGAACTCGAGGTGGGCCAGCGCGAACACCGCCGTGGTCAGCACGAACACGACCCATCGGTTGCCGACCCAGTGCGCGATGGCGTTCCACAGCAGGCCGCGGTAGACGATCTCCTCGCAGACCGGGGCGACCACCACGACGCCGACCATCACGGCCAGCGCGACCGGCCACGTCGTGCGGATGCCCTCGAAGGCGACGCCGACCGAGGTCGTCAGGTCCGGGCCGACCAGGTAGAGGTAGGCCAGCGCGGCCGGGATCGTCACGAACAGCCCGGCGACGCCGATCAGCAGCCCGATGCCGACGTCCTCCCAGCGGAACCGCAGGCCCAGGTCGGCCAGCGGCCCGCTGCCGAACACCCGGGTCCAGACGACACAGGTGAGCGCGGCCAGGATCGTCGGGACGACGATCGCGAGCAGGACCTCCTGCGCGGAGTCGACCTCCCCCAGGCCCAGCGCCAGCAGGAACGACGAGCCGAGGAACACGATCTCGACGACCAGGAAGGCGAGCAGCCCGCGGAACGGTCGCGGCGGGGGCGGCGACGGCTCGATCCCGAACAGCCCGCGCCGCGGCGGCGGACCGTACGGCGCGCCCGGTCCGTAGGGCGCCGGACCACCCGGGCCGTACTGCCCGGGTGCACCCGGGGTGCCGTACTGCCCGGGCCCGGCGGGGCCGTACTGCCCGGGCCCGGCAGGGCCGTACTGCCCGGGCCCGGCAGGGCCGTACTGCGCAGGCCCGCCCGG
>NZ_WWFY01000991.1:0-5297 GCF_009864975.1 Pseudonocardia sp. SID8383 | reverse complement strand
GCCCGTCCGGCACGGCGAGCCCGGCGGCGCGGGCCAGCCACCCGGCGAGCAGGTCGGTCTCGGCCAGCGGCAGGCGGGCCGCGTCGGCGCCGGCGACCTCCAGCAGCACGGCGGCGTCGTCGAGGGTGCCGCCGGTGTCCGGGTCGGTCAGCGAGGTCAGCCCGGCCCCGCCACACGCCTTCCAGGCCGCCGTGTCCAGGCCGGTCCCGTCACGGTCGTCGGACCCGGCCGCGAGGATCGAGGCGGCCAGGTCGGCCAGGTCGCTGTTACGGGCCATCAGCGCAGTCCCATCCCCCGCGCGACGATGCCGCGCAGGACCTCGTTGGTGCCGCCGCGCAGGGTGAACCCGGGCGCGTGCAGCACGGCGTCGGCGAGCAGCCGGGCGAACCCGGACTCCGCACCCGGGTCCGGCGGGATGTCGACCAGCAGCCGGGCGGCGTCGACGATCTCGTTCTCGTAGCGGGTACCGAGGTCCTTGACCAGGGCCGCCGCCAGCTCGGGGGCCCGGCCGGACTCCAGCGCCCCGGCGACGGCCAGCGACATGGCCCGCAGCGTCCACAGCCGCGACACCAGCGACCCGACGCGACGACGGGTGCCGGCGTCGGCACGGCCCGCCCCGGCGAGCTCGCCGACCAGCGACGCCAGCAGCGGGTAGGTCGACAGGAACCGCTCCGGTCCGGAGCGCTCGAACGCGAGCTCGCCGGTGACCTGGGCCCAGCCGTTCCCCAGCTCGCCGAAGACCCGCGCGTCGGGGATGAACACGTCGTCGAAGCGGACCTCGTTGAAGTGGTGCGCCCCGGTGAGCAACGGGATCGGGCGGATCTCCACCCCGGGCGAGTCCAGCTCCACCAGGAACTGGGACAGCCCCGCGTGCCGGTGCGCGTCGTCGCGCGGCTCGGTGCGCACCAGCGCGAAGAACGCGTGCGCGTGGTGCGCCCCGGAGGTCCACACCTTGGTGCCCGACAGCCGCCACCCGCCGTCGACGCGGGTCGCCCGGGTCCGCACCGACGCCAGGTCGGAGCCCGAGTCCGGTTCGGACATGCCGATGCCGAAGTACACCTCGCCGCGGGCGATCCCGGGCAGGAACGCGCGACGCTGCTCCTCGGTGCCGTGGCGCAGCAGCGACGGCCCGATCTGGCGGTCGGCGATCCAGTGCGCCGCCACCGGTGCGCCCGCGGCGAGCAGTTCCTCGGTGACGACGTAGCGCTCCAGCGCGGTCCGGCCGTGCCCGCCGTACTCGGTGGGGATGGTCATTCCGAGCCAGCCGCGCTCCCCCAGCCGCCGCGAGAACGACTCGTCCCAGCCGGAGAGCCACACGTCCGCACGCGGGGTCCAGCGGGCGGCGCCGCGCTCGTCGTCGAGGAAGGAACGGACCTCGGCCCGCAGGTCCGCCAGCCCGGCGGGGAGCTCGACCGGGTCGGGCACGAGCTCGGGCAGGGCCGCTGCCGGTGTCGATGTCGCTGCCACGGGCCTCATCATGACCCAGCCCCGCCGGCGCCGCCGGTGTCTATGGGCCGACTCACCGGGGTACGTTCCGGGCATGACCACCAATGCTGACGAGCGCAGGGTGCTGGATGCCGTCCCCACCGGCCTGTTCATCGGCGGCCGGTGGCGGCCGGCGGAGAACGGCGCGACCGCGAAGGTGGAGGATCCCGCCACCGGAGAGGTGCTGACCGAGGTCGCCGACGCCTCCCCCGCCGACGGCATGGACGCCCTCGCCGCCGCGCACGCCGCGCAGCCCACGATCGCCGCGATGGCGCCGCGGGAGCGCAGCGAGATCCTGCGCCGCGCCTACGACCTGCTCCACGAGCGGATCGACGACCTGGCCCTGCTCATGACCCTGGAGATGGGCAAGCCCTTCGCCGAGGCCAAGGGCGAGGTCGTCTACGCCTCGGAGTTCCTGCGCTGGTTCTCCGAGGAGGCCGTGCGCATCGACGGCGGCTACCAGGTCGCCCCGAACGGCCAGACCCGCTTCCTCACCATCCGCCAGCCCGTCGGGGTCTGCGTGTTCGTGACCCCGTGGAACTTCCCGCTGGCCATGGGCACCCGCAAGATCGCCCCGGCGGTCGCCGCCGGCTGTGCCTCGGTGATCAAGCCCGCGCCGCAGACGCCGCTGACCATGCTCGCGTTCGCGCAGGTGCTGGCCGACGCCGGCCTGCCCGACGGCGCCCTGAACGTCATCAACGCCACCGACGCCGGCGCGGTGATGGAGCCGATCCTGCGCGACGGCCGCGCCCGCAAGATGTCGTTCACCGGGTCCACCCCGGTCGGGAAGCTGCTGCTGTCCCAGGCCTCGGACAAGGTCATGCGGTCGTCGCTGGAGCTGGGCGGCAACGCCTCGTTCATCGTGCTCGACGACGCCGACGTCGACGCCGCCGTCGAGGGCGCCATGATCGCCAAGATGCGGAACATGGGCGAGGCCTGCACCGCCGCGAACCGGTTCTACGTCCAGCGCGGCGTCGCCGAGGAGTTCACCGCGAAGCTCGCCGAGCGGATGGGCGCGCTCAAGGTCGGCCGCGGCACCGAGGAGGGCGTGAACGTGGGCCCGCTCATCGACGCGAAGGGCCTGGACAAGGTCACCGACCTGGTCGCCGACGCCGTCGCCGCCGGTGCCTCGGTCGCGATCGGAGGGAGGGCCCAGGACGGGCCGGGCTACTTCTACCCGCCGACCGTGCTCACCGACGTGCCGGTGAACTCCCGGCTCAACCACGAGGAGATCTTCGGCCCGGTCGCGCCGATCACCGTCGTCGACAGCGCCGACGACGCACTGGCCGCGGCCAATGCGACCGAGTTCGGCCTGGTCAACTACGTGTACACGCGCGACCTGAACCGGGCGCTGCACATCGCCGAGAACCTCGAGAGCGGCATGATCGGGCTCAACACCGGTCTGGTGTCGAACCCGGCCGCCCCGTTCGGCGGCGTCAAGGAGTCCGGGCTGGGCCGCGAGGGCGGCACCGTCGGCATCGACGAGTTCCTGGAGACCAAGTACGTGGCCATCGGCTACAGCGGCTGACCCCACGCACGACCGAGGGCCCCGGTGCCGTACGGCGCCGGGGCCCCCGTGTGTCGCGGGTTGGTCAGTTGGCCGGGGCCGCGGGTGCCGCCGGGGCCGGGGCCTGCGGCTGGATCGGCACCGCCGGGTCCTGGCCGGGCACCGGCTCGGCGGGCTGGGTCACGTCGGCCCGGCCCCCCGAGACGAGCTCGACCAGCTCGACGCCGCCGTTGAGGGTCAGCATCACGACCAGCAGCGCCACCGAGGCGACGGCGGCCGCGGTGAGCCCGCGCTGCGCGGACCCGCTGGTGACCAACCGGCCACGGCTGGTCTCCACCACCCAGGCGCGGGCGGCGAACACGGCCAGCATCAGACCGAACGCGAGCCAGGTCAGGAGGAATCCGTTCACGGGTTCGGCACCTCCCCACCGGCCGCCGGGACCGGGGCCGTCGCCGGTGCCGGAACGCCCGGCGCCGGGAGCGGCTCGTTGCGCACCAGGATGGCGTCGAAGCCGCTCTCGTAGGTCGCGCGGTACTGGCCCGACGCGATGAGCTGGTTGCGGATCTCGATCGTCCAGCCCGGCTCGCGGTCGTTCAGGACGACGCCCTGCTTCTCGATCGCCGGGTAGAACAGGATCGTCTGCGGCTGGACCTGGTCGATGCAGCGGAACGGGTCCGCGGCGAGGACCGCGCAGCCCTGACCGCCCGAGGCCATGTTGTTGTTCTCGCCCACGCCCTCCAGGGCGTAGGGCCCGACCGTCGACAACGGCTGCACCGTCGCCCCGGGCGGCGCCTCGGCGTAGGCCTTGCGGGTCATCTGGACGTCCTCGGTGGTGACGTCGGTGTAGGCCTCGTTACCGCCGCGGATGAAGATGAGCAGACCGAAGACGACCACCATGCCCACCGCGAGCAGCCGTTCGCGCTTGCGGTCGACGCGGGCGAAGGCCCGCAGCGCGTCGACGGCCAGGATCGACAGGATCGGCAGGCCGTAGAGCAGCACGCGCAGGAGCAGCTCGCCGCCGTAGCTCTGCACGACCGCCATCCCCATGGGGATGATCGCCAGCAGGATCGGCACGAGGTCGCGGCGGCGGCGCCAGTAGACCCAGGCCCCGGCGAAGCCGAGGACGTAGGTCAGGCCGGTCATCACGACCCGGAACCCCTTGCCGACGAGCTGGCCCGTGTCGCCCTGGAAGCGGTCCGCGACACCGGCCTGCAGCGCGCTGCCGTCGTCGCCGCTACCGATGATCATGCTGATCTGGTTCATCCAGAAGTCGCGGGCGCCGATCAGCACGAACACCGTCACCGCGGCGATCGCGACGATCACCAGCCCGCGTCCGCGGAACCGGCCGACGACGGCCAGCACGGCCAGCTGGCCGATGATGGCGAACGGGGTCAGCTGGTGGGCCGGGGCGACGGCGATGACGCACAGCGCCGCGCAGAAGTAGATCAGCAGCAGCTGCCGGGCGGGCAGCGTCGGCGTGTTCGGCGGGGTCAGCGCCGACACCAGCCAGCGCCGCCACCGGGGCAGCGGTGGCGCCCCGCGGTGGGCCCGCGGCCAGCCCGGGACCCCGGCGTTGTCGACGCGGCGGGTCGCCAGCGGGCCGAGCGCGAAGGTCAGCACCGTCAGCAGCAGCACGATCGCGGTCGCCTGCGGGGAGAAATAGTCCTGCTCGATCCAGTTCAGGCCGATGAACAGCCAGGCCGCGACCCACGGCGCTCGGGTGCCCCCGAGCATCGAGCGGGCCAGGGCGTAGACGCCGATCGCCCACACCGCGGTGACCGCGGGCGGGTACCAGCGCAGGATCGTGTCGAGCTGGTCGGCACCGGCGGCGTCGCGGATCCACGCCCACTGGGCGAAGAACGCGGGCCAGTAGAACCGCGCGTCCACGCCGGTGGGCGGGACGCCGTTGTTGCTGGCGACCGCGTCGACGAACCCGGAGATCAGCCAGGCGGTGGTGAACCGGGCCTGGGGCTGCACGACCGAGGGCAGGCCGGTCGAGCACAGCAGCAGCACACCCGTCGCGGCACCCAGCATCGGGATGCGCGGGCGGCGCGACCAGAGCTCGAGCAGGCAGGCGCCGATGGCGAGCAGCAGCGCGACCCACGCGAACGGGCTCAGCGCCGGGGCGAGGCCCCAGCCGCCCAGGTCGGACAGGTCGGTCGTCGCGGCGGCGACGGGCAGCAGCAGCACCGCGAGAACGGCCAGGACCGGTGCGCCCCAGACCCACAGCGGGGACAGCGGCTCGGCGGTCTCGGGTGCGGGCGGCGGGGGCGGCGGCGGGCCGTCACCGGGCGGGCGCGGGACC
>NZ_WWFY01000990.1:0-12791 GCF_009864975.1 Pseudonocardia sp. SID8383 | reverse complement strand
GCCGGTCGCCCACAGCAGCACGTCCGCGGGCTCCCGGGTGCCGTCGGACCACTCCACCCCGTCCGGCGCGACCCGGGTGAACATCGGCCTGCGCGCCAGCACCCCGCTCGCGATCCCGGCCTGCACCCCGGGCGTGAGCCCCAGCCCGGTCACGCCGACGACGCTGCGCGGCGGCAGCCCGGCCCGGACCCGTTCCTCGACCCGGGCGACGGCGGCGCGTCCCTGCTCGGGCCCGAACGGCGTGCTGTGCCACTCGGGCTCCCGGCGGGTGACCCACGTCGTCGCGGCGGCGTACGGGGCGATCTCCAGGAGCAGCTGCACCGCGGTGATCCCGCCGCCGACCACGACGACCCGCTTCCCGGCCATGGCCTGCGGGCCGGGGTAGGAGCGGGCGTGCAGGCTCGTACCGCGGAAGGTCGCGAGGCCCGGGTAGGCGGGGACGAACGGGCGGGTCCAGGTGCCGGTGGCGTTGACCAGGTGGTCGGCGACCCAGGTGCCGCGGTCGGTGTCGACAGCCAGTGACCCGCCGGTGTCGACGGCCGGCGGCCCGCCGGTGTCGACGACCGGGGACCCGCCGGCGTCGGACACCCGGGTGACGTGCACCGGGCGGACGACCCGCAGGTCCAGCTCGCGTTCGATGCGGCCGAAGTAGGCGGGGACGGCGTCGCGCGCGGGGAGGTCCGGGTCGGCGCCGGGGTCGTCGAATCCGGAGCGGACCCCGGCGACGTCGTGGATGCCGTTCACCGTGCGCATCCGCAGCGTCGGCCAGCGGTGCCGCCACGCGCCGCCGGGGCCGTCCTCGCCGTCCAGCACGACGAACCCGGGGCCCGGCTCCAGCCCGCCGCGCCGCAGCCCGGCCGCCGCCGACAGGCCCGCCTGGCCCGCGCCGATCACCACGACCCCGGTCCGCTCCACACCCGGGCCAACGCCCCGGCCGCACACGGTCATCCCGCGGTGATCACCGGTTGCGGAGCATCACGCCCGCCTCGCGGACGCTGCGCTCCACGACCGGTGATCACGGCCGCGCCGCGTCGCGGACCACGTCGGCGACGTCGGCGTTGGCGCCGCAGACCACCAGGGCGAGCCGGGCGTCCGGGTGCCGCTCCACGATCCGGCGGGCGGCCGGGACCAGGCAGCCCGCGGCCGGCTCGGCCCAGATCCCGGCGTGCTCGGCGAGGGTGAGGGTACCGCGGTGGGCCTCGGCGTCGTCGACGACGAGGACCTCGTGCACCAGCGCACGGACGTGGTCGTAGGTCAGCTGCGACGCCGACGGTGCGGACAGCGTGGTGATCGCCGACGAGATCGTGACGGGCGTCGGGCCGCCCGCAGCCAGGGCGGCGGACATCGCCTCGGCGCCGACGGTCTCCACACCCCAGACCCGGGTGCCGGGCAGCAGCGCGCGGACCGCGGTGGCGACCCCGGAGATCAGCGCCCCGCCGCCGATGGAGACCAGCACGTCGGTCGGCGGCTCGCCGAGAGCGACGGCGTCGCGGGCCAGCTCCAGCCCCACGGTGCCCTGCGCGGCGACGATCACCGGGTCGTCGAACGGGTGCACCAGCGTCCGTCCTGCCCGCTGCAGCTCCCCGGCCTGCGCGAACGCGGCCGCGATGTCGGAGGTGAGCTGTACGTCGGCACCTGCGGCGCGGGCCGCGGCGACCGACCGGGCCGGCGCGGTGCGCGGCATGACGACGACCGCGTCCACCCCCGCGGCGCCCGCGACCTCGGCGACGGCCAGCCCGTGGTTGCCACCCGACACCGCGACGACGCCCGCGGCGCGCTCGGCGTCGGTCAGCGACGCGAGCTTGGCCAGCACCCCGCGCGGCTTGAACGACCCGGCCCGCTGCAGGTGCTCCAGCTTGAGCAGCACGGGCGCGCCGAGGGCCGCGGACAGCCCGGGGGAGGGGACGGTCGGGGTACGCACCACGCCCCCGGCGATCCGCTCCGCCGCCGTCTCGATGTCTGCGATGCTCACCTGGTCCGCCACCGCCGCAACGTAACCCCGGCGCCGGGCCCGCGCGGTCCGGGGCCGCCGGAGCCACGCCGCCCCCGGAGCCTGCCTACCGGGGCTCAGCCCATCGTGCGCGCGCCGTCGATCGCCTCGCGGATGATGTCGGCGTGCCCGGCGTGCTGGCTGGTCTCGGCGAGCATGTGGATCGCGACCCGGCGGACCGACCAGGACGTGTTCGGCTCGAACCAGGGCGCGACCGGCAGGGCGTGCGAGGAGTCCAGGTCCGCGGTCCGCAGCACCTCCTCGGTGCGCGCGGCGACCTGCTCGACCCGGGCCCGCAGGTACTCCAGGGTCTCGTGGTCGGCCAGGACGAACCGGGTGTCCACCCACTCCTCGCCGGAGGCGGACCAGTCACCGCCGTTCGCGTCGGCCTCGGCGTCGACGGCGTCCCAGTCGACGGAGTCGTTGTAGACCTCGACGTCACCGAACGCGGCGGCGCCCTCGACGGCGAAGCGGAACCACTGCTCCTCGGTGTCCGCGACGTGCTTGAGCAGCGAGGCGATCGTCAGTGCACTCACCGTGCTGCGGGTGCGCGCCTGCTCGTCGGTCAGCCCGTCGGCGGTCTGCAGCAGGAAGCCGCGGTGCCGCTCCAGGGTGGCGATCAGCTCGGCACGCTCGCCGGTCAGGGCCTGCTTCTCGTCGGTGGCGTTCATCTCCGGGGCCGCCTCTCGGGGTCCGCGGACCGGGGCCGTCCCGGTCCGACGGGAACGACGATAGGACCGATCGCGGACGGATCCGGTCCTCGATCAGGAACTGCCGGCGGGTCGGTCGCCGAGGTCGTGCAGCGCGGTCTCCCAGCGCTCCCGGCGGGCGTCGTCGTCCAGGTCCCACCAGGGCGTGCCGCGCTCGCCGAGGCCGTGCTTGGCCGCGGACACCCGCGTCCGGGCGGCGGCGACGCGGTCGTCGTCGCCGGTCCGCCTACCGGCACCGACCTCGGCGCGGGCCTTTCCGAGGTGCTGCTGCAGCGCGGACCGCACGTCGTCCGGGATCGTCGGGTCGGTGGCGCGCCACCGGCGGCCCCGGACGACGATGTACCGCCCGTCCGGGGTCCGCTCGGGTTCGCTCACGGGGTGGCGGCGGTGCTCAGCCGCTGACCGGTACCACGTCCGGCGCGCCGAGCCGGGCGGCGTCGGCGGTGGCGTCGTCGGGCATCTTCTGGCTCTCCCGCTCGGCCTCGACCCGCTTGACGTAGTGGTCGACCTCGCGGGCGATCTGCTCGTCGTTCCAGCCCAGCACCGGGGCGACCAGTGTCGCGGTCTCCTCGGCGGCACCCACGCCCCGGTCGAAGGTCTCGATCGAGATCCGGGTGCGGCGGGCGAGGATGTCCTCCAGGTGCCGCGCGCCCTCGTGCGAGGCGCCGTAGACGACCTCGGCCCGCAGGTAGTCCTCGGCGCCGGTGAGCGGCTCGGCCAGGGTCGGGTCGGCGATGAGGAGGTCGAGGACCTCGTCGATCAGCGAGCCGTACCGGCCGAGCAGGTGCTCGATCCGCACCGGGTGCAGCCCGCTGCGCCCGGCGAGCTGGTGGGTCGAGTTGCGCAGCGCCGTGAAGCCCTCGGCGCCGAGCAGCGGGACCTTCTCGGTGCAGGAGGCGGGCACCTTCGCGTCGAGCGAGTGCACGGCAGCGTCGACGGCGTCCTTGGCCATCACGCGGTAGGTCGTGTACTTGCCCCCGGCCACGACGACCAGACCGGGCACCGGCGTGGCGACGGCGTGCTCGCGGGACAGCTTCGAGGTCGCCTCGGACTCGCCGTGCAGCAGCGGGCGCAGACCGGCGTAGACGCCCTCGACGTCCTCGTGGGTCAGCGGCTGCTCGAGCACCTCGTTGACGTGCGCGAGCAGGTACTCGATGTCGGCCGCGCTCGCCGCCGGGTGCGCCTTGTCCAGGTCCCAGTCGGTGTCGGTGGTGCCGATGATCCAGTGCCGGCCCCACGGGATGACGAACAGCACCGACTTCTCGGTGCGCAGGATCAGCCCGGCGTCGCCGCGGATCCGGTCGCGGGGGACGACCAGGTGGATGCCCTTGGACGCGCGCACCTTGAACTGGCCGCGCTCGCCGGCGAGGCCCTGGGTGTCGTCGGTCCACACCCCGGTGGCGTTGATGACCTCCTTGGCGCGGACGTCGAACCGGTCCCCGGACTCCAGGTCCTGCACGGTCGCGCCGATCACGCGGCCGGAGTCCTTCAGCAGTCCGACGACGCGGGCGCGGGTCGCGACGTGCGCGCCGTAGGCGGCCGCGGTGCGGGCGATCTCCATGGTGTGGCGGGCGTCGTCGACCTGGGCGTCGTAGTACTCCAGGGCCCCGACCAGGGCGTCGCGACGCAGCGAGGGCACGACCTTGCGGGCGCCGCGACGGGTGAGGTGCCGGTGGTGCGGCAGGCCGCGGGCCCGGCCGGACAGCAGCCCGAGAGAGTCGTAGAGCGCGACGCCGGCACCGGCGTAGAAGCGCTCCCACACATGGTGCTTGAGCGGGTAGACGAACGGCACCGGGCGGACGAGGTGCGGCGCGAGGGTCTGGATCAGCAGCCCCCGCTCCTGCAGCGCCTCGGCCACCAGGCGGAAGTCGAGCATCTCCAGGTAGCGCAGACCGCCGTGGATGAGCTTGGAGGAACGGCTCGACGTGCCGGACGCGAAGTCGCGGGCCTCGACCAGCCCGGTCGACAGACCACGGGTGGCCGCGTCGAGGGCGGCACCGGCGCCGACGACGCCACCGCCGACGACCAGCACGTCCAGTTCGCGGTCGCCCATCGCCTGCAGCGCCGTGGTACGGGCCTCCGGAGAGAGCGCCACCGATTTCATGATCAGACCTTCCTGAGTGGTTCGTGCTCGTGCTGTCCCGCCGGGGGACTACCCGTTGAACACCCGTCCGATCGCGGGTGTGCCCGGTGTCGCCCTCACGTGTGGTGAGGGCGACACCGGGCGGGTGGCCCTATTGGACGTCGACCCAGTCCAGGGTCCGCTCGACGGCCTTCTTCCACCGGCCGTAACCCTCGTTGCGCTGCTCCTCGGACCAGGTCGGCTCCCAGCGCCGGGCCTCGTTCCAGTTCTCCCGCAGCTCGTCGGTGTTCTTCCAGAACCCGACGGCCAGCCCGGCCGCGTAGGCCGCGCCGAGCGCGGTGGTCTCGGCGACGACGGGCCGCGAGACCGGCACACCCAGCACGTCGGCCTGGATCTGCATGCACAGCTCGTTCTGGGTGACGCCGCCGTCGACCTTCAGCGTCTCCAGGGTGACCCCGGAGTCCTGGGTCATGGCGTCGCTGACGTCGCGGGACTGGTAGCAGATCGCCTCCAGCGTGGCCCGCGCCAGGTGTGCGTTGGTGTTGAACCGGGACAGGCCGACGATCGCGCCGCGGGCGTCGGAACGCCAGTACGGCGCGAACAGGCCGGAGAACGCCGGGACGAAGTACACGCCGCCGTTGTCCTCGACCTGGCGGGCCAGCGACTCCGACTGCGAGGCGCCGGAGATGATGCCGAGCTGGTCGCGCAGCCACTGCACGGCCGAGCCGGTGACCGCGATGGAGCCCTCCAGCGCGTAGACCGGACGCTCGCCCTCGAACTGGTAGCACATCGTGGTGAGCAGGCCGGACTCCGAGCGGACCAGCTCGGTGCCGGTGTTGAGCAGCATGAAGTTGCCGGTGCCGTAGGTGTTCTTCGCCTCGCCGGGGGCGAAGCAGACCTGGCCGACGGTCGCGGCCTGCTGGTCGCCCAGGTCGCCGGTGATGGGGACCTCGCCGCCGAGCGGCCCGTTCGCCAGGGTCTTCCCGAACGCGGTCGCCGACGACGACGGCTTGATCTCCGGCAGCATCCGGCGCGGGATGCCGAAGAAGCCGAGCAGCTCGTCGTCCCAGTCGAGGGTCTCGAGGTCCATCAGCATGGTGCGGCTGGCGTTGGTCACGTCGGTGACGTGCAGCCCGCCGTTGGTGCCGCCGGTGAGGTTCCAGATGACCCAGGTGTCGGTGTTGCCGAAGACCGCGTCGCCGTTCTCCGCGGCCTCGCGGACGCCGTCGACGTTCTCCAGGATCCACTGGATCTTGCCGCCGGAGAAGTACGTGGCGGGCGGGAGGCCCGCCTTGCGGCGGATGACGTCGCCGCGGCCGTCGCGGTCGAGCGCGGTCGCGATCCGGTCGGTGCGGGTGTCCTGCCAGACGATCGCGTTGTAGTACGGGCGCCCGGTGCGCCGATTCCACACGACGGTGGTCTCACGCTGGTTGGTGATGCCCAGCGCGACCAGGTCGGACGCGGACAGCCCGGTCTTGGTGAGTGCCTGCTGCAGGCAGGTGTTGGTGCGCTCGATGATCTCGATCGGGTCGTGCTCGACCCAGCCGGCCTGCGGCAGGATCTGCTCGTGCTCCAGCTGGTGGCGACCCACCTCGTTGCCGCTGTGGTCGAAGATCATGAAGCGGCTGGAGGTGGTGCCCTGGTCGACGGCGCCGACGAACTCGGCCATTGAGCTCTCCTTCTTGCGGGGATCGGGGCGGGGGGTGGGGCGGGCGGACGGGGGTCGGCCGGGTCAGACCCGCCCGACCTCCTGCGGAGCGTCCTCCGCGGGGATGTACCGGTCGATGAGGGCCTTGAACAGGCCGCCCCCGATCAGGGCGCCGATCAGCGGAGCGACGATCGGAAGCCACCAGTAGGGCGTGCCGTCGCCGGTCACCCAGGCGGTGTCGTAGCCGGTGACCCAGGAGGCCAGCCGCGGCCCGAAGTCGCGGGCGGGGTTGATGGCGTAGCCGGCGTTCGCACCCCAGGCCATGCCGATGCCGACGACCAGGATGCCGATCATGAACGGCGCCATGTTGGCCATCGGGCCCTTGTTGCGGGGGTGGACCAGCGCGAAGATCACGAACACCAGGATCGCGGTGCCGACGACCTGGTCGAAGAACGCCGTGGTGATGGTGGTCGGCGCGCCCGGCGAGGTCGAGAAGATGCCCTGGGTCTCGGTGAGGTTCGGGTCGACCGACCGGATGAAGTCGGCGTAGACGAACCGCACGATCAGCGCGGCGACGAACGCGCCGAGGGTCTGGGCCAGGACGAACGGGCCGACCTTGCGCCACGGGAAGCCCTCGTACACGGCGAAGGCCAGCGTGACCGCCGGGTTGAGATGCGCGCCGGAGATCCGGCCGGCGACGTAGACGCCCAGCATGACGCCGAAGCCCCAGGCCCAGGCGATGGAGTCGTACTGGCCGTTGGAGCCGTCCGGTGTGGTCGTCACCTGCGCGACGACGCCGACGCCGAACAGGATGAGGATCATCGTGCCCGCGAACTCGGCGCTCAGCTCGCCGAGCAGCGAGGGCGCCTTCTCGGTGGTGGCGGGCGCGGCCGCGGTGTTCTCGGAGCTCGTCATCGAACCCCCTTCTGGGTGAGTCCCCCTCGCGGGGCCGGGCGGCCCCGCCGTGTGCGACGCGACGCTAGGAGCGCGCCGGGCGCCGGGCAACGCGATCCGTTCGACGATGCCGAACGTTGCGGGTCGATCGGCCCATGATCGAGTACACGTGGCGTCCGTACGGCCTACGATCGCGGCGTGGCGCGGGCGATCCAGTCGGTGGAGCGGGCGGCCGCGCTGCTGCGGCTGCTCGGCGGTGCGGGGCGACCACTGGCGCTCGCCGAGCTGGCGGCGGCGCTGGACCTGCCGCGCCCCACCGCGCACGGGCTGCTCCGCACGCTGCGCGAGGAGGGCCTGGTGGCGCAGGAGCCGTCGTCCGGCCGCTACCTGCTGGGCGAGGGACTGGGGCGGCTGGGCACCCCGTGGGACCGGCACGACCTGCGCGCCCGGGCGATGAACTGGGCCGACGCGCTGGCGGCGGGCACCGGCTGCGCGGTGTACCTGGGAGTGCCGTCCGCCGACGGGGCCGGGGTCGACCTGGTGCACCACGTGTTCCGGCCGGACGACACACCGCAGCGGCTGCGGACCAACACCACGCAGCCGCTGCACGCGACGGCGTGGGGGCGGTGCCTGCTGGCCTTCGCGCCGGCGTCGGTGCGGGCGGTCGAGCCGCTGGAGACCTACACCCGCGCGACCGTGACCGACCCGGCGGTACTGGCCCGGGAGATCACGACGACGCGCCGACGCGGCTGGGCGGACGACGCAGGCGGCTGGGAACCGGGGGTCGGGGGCCTCGCGGTACCGGTGCGCAGCGGGGGTGGGCTGACCGTCGCGGCGCTCGGGATCGGTGCGCCGGTGGAGGAGCTGTTCGCCGCCGACGGGCGGGCCCGGCCCGAGCCCGTCGTCGAGCTGGTCGCCGCGGCCGGGGAGATCGCCGACGGGCTGGAGGGACTGACGTGAGCACGGTCGCGGCGGGGGAGCGGGTGGTCGCCGCCATCGACCAGGGGACGACCTCGACGCGGTGCCTGCTGTTCACACGCTCGGGACGGATGGTCGCCGTCGCCCAGCGCGAGCACCGCCAACACTTCCCGAGCCCGGGCCGCGCCGAGCACGACGCCTCGGAGATCTGGCGTGCGGTGACCCGGGTCGTGCCCGCCGCGCTGCGCCGCGCCGGCCTGGGGCCGCAGAACGTGGTCGCGCTCGGGATCGCGAACCAGCGCGAGACGACGGTCGTCTGGAACCGCCGCACCGGGGTCCCGCTCGCGCGGGCGATCACCTGGCAGGACACCCGGACCACCGACATCGTCGCCGGGCTCGCCGCCGACGCCGACGCCGCCCGCTGGGCCCGGGTGAGCGGGCTCGGCCCGGCGACGTACTTCGCGGGCCCCCGGCTGCAGTGGCTGCTCGACCACGTGCCCGGTGCGCGCGACGGCGCCGAGCGCGGCGAGGTCCTGTTCGGGACCATGGAGTCCTGGCTGATCTGGAACCTGACCGGCGGCCCCGACGGCGGCGTGCACGTCACCGACGTCACCAACGCCAGCCGCACGATGCTGATGGACCTGCGCACGCTGGAGTGGTCCGACGCGCTGTGCTCGGCGTTGCGGGTACCGCGGGCGATGCTGCCGACGATCGTGCCGAACTCCCGGGTGTACGGCCGGTGTGCCGGTCTGCTGGACGGGGTGCCGGTGGCCGGGGCGCTCGGCGACCAGCAGGCCGCGCTGGTCGGCCAGACGTGCTTCGCGCCCGGCGAGGCGAAGTGCACCTACGGGACGGGTGCGTTCCTGCTGAAGAACACCGGCTCGCGCATCGCCGGGTCCGAGGCCGGTCTGATCCCGACCGTCGGTTACCTGCTCGGGGACCGGCCGGTCTACGCGCTCGAGGGCTCCATCGCGATGACGGGCTCGTTGGTCCAGTGGTTCCGCGACGCGCTGGGCATGATCTCCACGGCGGCCCGGATCGAGACGCTCGCACTGACCGTCCCGGACAACGGCGGCTGCTACGTCGTCCCCGCCTTCTCCGGTCTCTACGCCCCGCACTGGTACCCCGACGCCCGCGGGGTGATCGTCGGCCTGACCTCCTACATCCACCGCGGCCACCTCGCCCGCGCGGTGCTGGAGGCGACCGCGTGGCAGACCCGTGAGGTGCTCGACGCGATGAACGCCGACTCCGGCCTTCCCGTCACCCGCCTGAAGGTCGACGGCGGCATGACCGCGAACCACCTGCTCATGCAGTGCGTCGCCGACGTCCTGGACCTCACGGTGGAACGCCCCCTGGGTTCGGAGGCGGTGTCGCTCGGCGCGGCGTACGCGTCCGGCCTGGCCGTCGGCTACTGGCCGGACCCGGAGGTGCTGCGTCGCAACTGGCACCGAGCGGCCGCCTGGGAGCCGAGGATGGACCCGGGTCTGCGCCGCCGCGAGCACGACAACTGGAAGCGGGCGGTGCAGCGGAGCACGGGGTGGGCGCGCCCGGACTGAGCCTCGCGGGGACGTGCCGCGGACGCCTCAGCGTTCTGCCGCCCGCTGCCGACGCCGTCGGACCCGGTCCCGGTACTGGTGGTCCCGCATCTCCTGGAACCGGCGCACGGCGACGTCGAGGATCCGCCCGGTCACCGGCGCGAACCAGTCGATCCACTCCCCGGGGACACCGGTCACGATCCGCCGGGCGCCGGTGTCGGTCACGTCCTCCCAGAGGATCTCGTGGGCCCGGGCGGACGCCAGGACGAGCAGCCGGCGACCGTCCTCGGGATCCGGCTCGCGTTCGATCAGGTCGCGCTCCTCCAGCCGCGCGAGCAGCCGGGTGGTGCCTCCGGTCGCGAGCCCGACGGTCTCCGCGACCTCGGCGCCGGTCATGGCCCGACGGGCGAGCAGCAGCTCGGCGAGCACCGTGTACTCGTGCACCGTCAGCCCGAACCGCTCGGCGACGGACCGGATCCGGTAGAAGCCGAGCAGCTCCGCCCTGGCGAGGAGCGGTCCGAGCACCTCCGCGGTTTCGGCCCGGATCCGGCGGTCCTCCTCCGCCTCCGTCCGCCACGCGCGCGTGTCCCGTCCGACGGCCCCGATGTCCCCGGCGGCCCCGGTGCCCCCGGCGGCCCCGGCGGCCCCGATGTCCCCGGCGGCCCCGGCGGCCCCGGCGGCCCCGGTGTCTCCGGCTGCCCCGGTGACTCCGGCGTCTCGGACGGCCTCCGATGATCCGAGGCCATCGGGGAGCGGGCTCCCCGGAGTGGAGTCCGAACGGATTCGCTTACCGGGTAAGCGAGTTCCGCGGACCTCCCCACCCGACGCGACGGTCGACCGGTCCTCGCCGCGTGGCCGGGCGGAGCCGGGGGCGGAGCCGGGGTCGGGGTCGGAGCCGCCGGCCGGATCCGACGACCCGTTCCCGCGAATTCGCTTACCCGGTAAGCGAATTCGCGGAACAGCGATACCCCAGGAGCCCCGGTCGGGTCCGCCGAGCATGTCGTGGGCCGTGTCGTGGGAGGTGTCGTGGGAGGTGTCGCGCCGCATGGGGAAGCGGTAGCAGACCGGGCGGTCCACCACTGCAGATTCCGCTGAGCGGTTCGCGATCGTGGCGCCCGGTCAGCGGGTGAACGCCCCGGCGTCGGTCAGGTCGGCGGTGCGGGTCTCGTGCAGGCCCCACACGCACAGGCCCGACACGGCGGCCAGTCCGGCGATCAGCAGCGACACCGGCCAGGAGGCGCCGGTCGCGGCGACCAGGCTCGTCGCGAGCAGCGGCGTGATGCCGCCGCCGACGATGCTGGAGGCGTTGTAGCCGATCGACGCCCCGGTGTAGCGGTAGCGGGTCGCGAACAGCTCCGGCAGGAACGCGCCCATCGGGGCGAACACGCCGGCGAAGGCGATCATCGCGACCGAGAAGCCGACTGCGATGAGGACCCCGTCACCGGTCCCGAGCAGCCAGAACAGCGGGAATGCCCACAGCACCGCCAGGATGCAGGCCCAGAGGCAGACGCGCCGTCGTCCGACCCGGTCCGAGAGCACCGCGAGGACCGGGGTCGCCACGCCCATCACCGCGGCCGCGACCATGGCCGCGACCAGCAGTGTCGTACGGGACAGACCGAGCTCGGAGGTGCCGTAGGACAGGCTGAACGTGGTGACCGTGTAGAAGATCGTGTGGGTGATGATCATCCCGCCGGTCGCGAGGAGCAGGGACCGGGGCTGGCGGCGCACCACCTCGGCGACCGGCGCCTTCTCACGCTCCTGCTCGCGCATCGCCTTCTCGAACACCGGGGTCTCGGCGATCCGCAGCCGGATGTAGAGCCCGACGACCACCAGGACCGCGCTGGCCAGGAACGGCACCCGCCAGCCCCAGGCGGCGAACTGGGCGTCGGTCAGGGCTGCGGAGAGCGCGAGGAACGCCCCGCTCGCGATGATGAACCCGACCGCCGGGCCGACCTGCGGGAAGCTCGAATACAGCCCGCGACGTCCCTCGGGCGCGTGCTCGGTGGCCATCAGGACCGCACCGCCCCACTCGCCGCCGAGCCCGAAGCCCTGCAGGAACCGGCACAGCACCAGCAGGACGGGCGCGGCGATCCCGATCGTCGAGTACGTCGGCAGCAGTCCGATCGCGACGGTGCCGACCCCCATCGTCAGCAGCGAGACCACCAGGGTCGCCTTGCGGCCGACCCGGTCGCCGAAGTGCCCGAAGGCGACCGCGCCGACCGGGCGTGCGACGAACCCGACGCCGAAGGTCGCGAACGCCGCCAGCGTGCCGACCAGGGGGTCGAGGTCAGGGAAGAACAGCGTGCCGAAGACCAGGGCCGCGGCGGTGCCGTAGATGTAGAAGTCGTAGAACTCGATCGCGGTGCCGATGAAGCTGGCGACGGCGATGCGCTGCGCCGACATGGTCGGAGCGGCGGTCTCCGCGTCCGGCCCCCTCGTCGCACCCGGTCCGGTCGATGCGTCCGGTTCGGTCACTGGTCCCCCTCCTCGCGCGGCATCCGCCGCAGCAGCTCCGGTCCGAAGCGGGTCACGTGGGCCCGCGCGGCGGCCTCGGCGCGGGCCGGGTCGCCGGAGGTGATGTCGTCGAGCAGCGTGCGGTGGCTGTCGGCGATGTCGCCCAGGTCGTCGTAGAGGTCGCGGGACAGCCGGAAGACGTGCTGCAGCGGCGCCGAGATCGTCTCCCAGATGTGCAGCAGTCGTCGTCGTCCGCAGAGCTCGTGGATCCGGCGGTGCAGTGCGAAGTCCAGGCTCACCGCGGCGGCGCTGTCCCGCGCGGCGCAGGCGGCGTGCAGGTCGTCGACGATCCGGCCGAGTTCCCGGGCGTGCCCCGCCGATCCGGTCGTGGCCAGTGCCCGCACGGCCAGCGGCTCGGTCGCGGCGCGCAGCGCGATGATCTCCTCGGCGTCGTCGGCGGTCAGCGTCGCGACCCGGGCGCCGCGGCGGGGGAGCAGCACGACCAGCCCCTCGGCGTCGAGCCTGCGCAGCGCGTCGCGGACCGGGCCCCGGCTGATCC
>NZ_WWFY01000989.1:0-11306 GCF_009864975.1 Pseudonocardia sp. SID8383 | reverse complement strand
TGGCGGGCGGGGTCGCCACGCACGCACTGGACCCGGTTGCCGCGCGGCGGGTCTGGCGCTGGACCGAGCGCACGCTGCGCGAGGTCTGGTTCGCCGGGCTGCCGATCGTGGCCTGACCCCGGGGGGCTGCCCCGAGGGGAACCCTCGTAGCGCTCAAAGCCACGAGAGTTCCCCTGGGGGCGTCCGGGACGGGCGCGCCGGTCAGTGGCGCAGCCACACCGCGGTGTCGGCGGGGACCTCGCCGCGGGCGGTGAGCGGGCCGCTGGACAGCATCACCTCGGCGTCCTCGGGCAGCGACACCGGCGCCGAGGAGACGTTCACCAGGCAGGTGAAGCCGCCGTCGCCGGAGTCCGAGGTGCGGGCCAGGGCCAGCGTGCCCTCCGGCGACTCCTGCCAGGTCAGCGCGCCGCCGCCGAGTGCGGGGTGCGCGCGGCGGATCGCCAGGGCGTCCCGGTAGAGGTGCAGCACCGATTCCGGGTCGGCCTCCTGCACGTCGGCCGCGTGCCGGGCGAACACCTCCGGCTGCGGCAGCCACGGTGTCCCGGACGGGCCGAACCCGAAGCCGGGCTCGCCCGCGGCCCAGGGCAGCGGGACGCGGCAGCCGTCGCGGCCGCGCAGCGTGTGCCCGGACAGCTCCCAGGTCGGGTCGTCGAGCCGGTCGGTCGGGATGTCCTCGACCTCGGGCAGTCCGAGCTCCTCGCCCTGGTAGAGGTACGCGGTGCCGGGCAGCGCGAGCATGAGCAGCGTCGCCGCGCGGGCCCGGCGCAGGCCGAGCTCGGGGTCGGCGGGCAGGGCGATCACGTCGTCGAGGTTCCAGCCGCGCCCGGCCTCGGGCTTGCGGGCCAGCCGGCTCGGGTGCCGGCAGACGTCGTGGTTGGACAGCACCCAGGTCGCCGGCGCGCCGACCCGGGTGTTCTCGGCGATCGCGTCGTCGATGTTGTCGCGCAGGTCCTCGGCCAGCCAGGCGGCGGTCAGGAAGTTGAAGCTGAACGCGGTCTGCAGCTCGTCCGGGCGCAGGTAGCGGGCCAGGCGCTGCGGGTCCGGCACCCAGGCCTCGGCGACGAACACCCGCGGCGGGTCGTAGGCGTCGCCGATCCGGCGCCACGACCGGAAGATGTCGTGGACGCCGTCGCGGTCGAGGTAGGGGTGGCCGCCGTCCTGGGCGTCGTTCACGCCCTCGACGATGTCGGGCAGCCCGGGCTCCTTCACCATCGAGTTCGCGACGTCGACGCGGAACCCGTCCACGCCCCGGTCGAACCAGAAGCGCAGGGTCTCCTCGAAGTCGGCGCGGACCTCCGGGTGCTCCCAGTTCACGTCCGGCTGCCGGATGTCGAACAGGTGCAGGTACCACTGCTCCGGCGTCCCGTCGGGGGCCACGACCCGCTCCCACGCGGGCCCGCCGAACATCGACTCCCAGTTGTTCGGCGGGAGCTCACCGTTCTCGCCGCGGCCGTCGCGGAAGAGGTAGCGCTCGCGCTCGGGCGAGCCGGGGCCCGCGGCCAGCGCCTGCCGGAACCACACGTGCTCGTCGGAGTGGTGGTTCGGGACGATGTCGAGCAGCACCCGGATGTCGCGCGCGTGGGCCTCGGCGATCAGGGCCTCGGCCTGGGCGGTGTCGCCGAACATCGGGTTGATCGCGCGGTAGTCGGCCACGTCGTAGCCGCCGTCGGCCAGCGGCGACGGGTACCAGGGATTGATCCAGATCGCGTCGACGCCCAGGCGGGCGAGATGGTCGAGCCTGCTGCGCAGACCGGCGAGATCACCGGTCCCGTCGCCGTTCCCGTCGGCGAAGCTGCGGATGTAGACCTGGTAGACGACGGCGTTGCGCCACCAGTCCTGCTCGTGCACGGACATGATGCTCCCGGGTACGGATCGTGGGGCGGGGCGGTGTTGCAGAGTGTTTCATCCGGTTGCAACCGCTGTCGAGGCGCGGGCACGATGACCCCCGTGACGGACGAGCCGGTGCGCGAGGTCGTACGCCGGGTGGGTGTCCGGCGGGTCGCCGAGCTCGCCGGGGTCTCCCCGGCGACGGTGTCGCGCGCCCTGCGCGAGGGCACCCCCGTCTCGCACGACACCCGCGAACGCGTCCGCCGGGCGGCGGCCTCCCTCGGCTACTCCGTCCCCGTCCGGCCGCTGACGGTCGCCGTGCTCGCCCGCTTCCCGACCCGCTGGTTCTTCGCCGAGGCCGTCGCCGGGGTGGAGGGCGTGCTGTCCGCGGCCGGGCACGTCACCCAGCTCCACAACCTCGGCGACCCGGACGCGCGGGCGCACTTCTTCGCGACGCTGCCGGTGCGCGGGCGCGCCGACGGGCTGATCGTCGTCGCCTCGGCGATCGACACCACCGAGGCCGCGGCGCTGGACGCGCTGGGGATCCCGGTCGTCGTGCTCGGCGGGGACATGCCGGGACGGCCGCGGATCGGCATCGACGACCGCGCCGGAGCCCGCACCGCCGTCCGGCACCTGCTCGGGCTCGGCCACCGCGGCGTCGCGCTGGTGTCGTTCGACCCCGACGAGGCCAACGGCCGCGCCACGACGACCGACCGGCGCGACGGCTGGGCCGACGCGCACGCCGAGGCCGGGCGACCCCGCGGCCCGGTCGTCGCCCCCGGGGCCGGGGTGACCGACGGCGACGCCGCGGCCGCGGAGCTGCTCTCCCTGCCGGCGATGCCGACCGCGGTGTTCGCGATGTCCGACGAGCTCGCCGTCGGTGTGCTGCGCACCCTGCGCCGTGCCGGAGTGGCGGTGCCGGGCCAGGTGTCGGTGGTCGGGTTCGACGACCACGACTCGGCCGCCGTCGCCGAGCTCACCACGGTCGCCCAGCCGGTCCGCCGCCAGGGCGAGCTCGCCGCCAGGGCACTGCTCGCCGCGCTGGGCGGCGACGTCCCCGGCGACGTCGAGGTCCCGACCCGGCTGGTGGTCCGGGCGACGACGGCGCCACCCCGGGTCAGCTGACCAGCCGGTCCGGGCGCAGCTCCACCCGGCGCAGCAGTTGCGCGTTGAGCGCGACGACGACCGTGGACAGGCTCATCAGCAGCGCGCCGACCGCGGGCGGGAGCACGAACCCGACCGGGGCGAGCCCCCCGGCCGCGAGCGGCACCGAGACCAGGTTGTAGCCGGCCGCCCACCACAGGTTCTGCAGCATCTTCCGGTACCCGGCGCGGGACAGCGCGATCACCGACAGCACCCCGCGCGGGTCGGAGGAGGCGAGGACCACCCCGGCCGAGGCGACGGCGACGTCGGTACCGGCCCCGATCGCGATCCCGACGTCGGCCCGGGCCAGCGCCGGGGCGTCGTTTACGCCGTCGCCGACCATCGCGACGACCGCGCCGCGGTCCTGGAGCCGGGCCACCGCCTCGTCCTTGCCCTCGGGCAGCACCTCGGCGACCACCTCGTCGACGCCCAGGTCGCGGGCGACCGCCTCGGCCACCGGGCGCGCGTCACCGGTGAGCATCACGACCCGTACGCCGCGGGCGTGCAGGGCGTCGACCGCGGCCCGGGACTCCGGGCGGACCGCGTCGGCGAGGGCGAGCGCGCCCACCACCTCGCCGGGGTCCGCACCGGCCACCACGTACAGCACGGTGGCACCGTCGTCGCCCCACCGGTGCACGTCGCCGGTCAGCTCGGCGGGCACGTCGAGACCGCGCTCGCGCAGCAGCGCCGGACCCCCGACGGCGACCGGCCGCCCGTCGACGGTGGCGGACACCCCGCGTCCGGTGTGTGAGCGGAACCCGTGTGCGGCCGGGACGGCACGCCCGTCCGCCGCGGCGACGACGGCGCGGGCGAGCGGGTGCTCGCTGTCGGCCTCGACGGCGGCGGCCAGGGCCAGGGTGTCCGCAGCGCCCGCGGTCCCGACGACCCGCGGGCTGCCGGTGGTGAGCGTGCCGGTCTTGTCGAACAGCACGGTGTCGACGGTGCGGGTGCGCTCCAGCGCGAGCCGGTCGGTGACCAGCACCCCGGAGCGTGCCGCGCGGGCCGTGGAGATCGCGATGACCAGCGGGATCGCCAGCCCGAGCGCGTGCGGGCAGGCGATCACGAGCACGGTGACGGTGCGGGTGACCGCCTGCGCGGTGTCGCCGAGCAGCGTCCACACGGCGAAGGTCGCCACCCCGGCACCCGCGGCGAACCAGAACAGCAGCGCCGCCGCGCGGTCGGCGAGTGCCTGGGCCCGGGAGCGCGAACCCTGCGCGTTCTCCACCAGGCGACGGATGCCCGACAGCGCCGTGTCCTCGCCGACGGCGTCGACCCGGACCCGCAGCGCCGAGTCGGTGGCGACGGTGCCCGCCACCACCCGGTCGCCGGTGCCGCGCGGGACCGGCCGGGACTCACCGGTGATCATCGACTCGTCCACCTCGGCGGCACCGTCGACGACCGTGCCGTCGGCGGGCACCCGGGCGCCCGACCGGACCAGCACCACGTCGCCGACGGTCAGGTCGGCCGGTGCGACCGTACCGACCGTGCCGTCGGCGCCGACCCGCTCGGCGGAGTCGGGCAGCAGCGCGGCCAGCGCGTCGAGGGCCCCGGACGCCTGCCCGAGCGCACGCATCTCGAGCCAGTGCCCGAGCAGCATGATCACGACCAGCAGCGCCAGTTCCCACCAGAAGTCCAGCCCGCCGACACCGAGCGAGCTCAGCAGGCTCGCCACCCACGCGACGCCCACGGCCATGCCGATGAGCAGCATCATCCCGGGCCGGTGCGCCCGGATCTCGGCGACGGCGCCGGACAGGAACGGCCACCCCGGCCAGAAGAGGATCACGGTGCCGAGCACCGGGGGGATCCACGCCGACCACGCCGGGGGCGAGTACCCGAGCAGCATCCCGGTCATCGCGCTGAACCCGACGACGGGGACGGCGAGCACCAGCGCGACGACGAACCGGTCCCGGAACACCGCCGCGTGGTCCGCGTGCCCGTGTCCCGCGTGGCTGCCGTGGGCCCCGGGGCCGCCGCCGGGGTGCGTCCCGTGCTCCTGCGGGGCGGAGGCCGCCCGTGGCTCGCCGTGCATCGTCTACCTCCCGACGTCGTGGACACCGGCTGCAGCGATTATACCCCCCCAGGGTATTCCCGGCGGCCGGGTCGCGCGAGGTACCGTCGTGGTCGTCCCGCGGGGACACCGCGGGAGGTGGTCGGCGTGGTCCGGGTCGAGGGGCACTGGCGCAACCGCAGCTGGGTCGCCGCGCACCACCGGCACCCGATGCGGCCCGGTGCCGACCAGACGATGCTCGTCCTGCCGCCCGCCCGGTCGGTGTGCATCGACCTGTCCGCGCACGGCGGACCGTTCCCCGCCGAGCCGGTGGACGGGCGCCCCGCACCGGCGCTGCCCGCACCCCGGCCGCCCGCCGCGCGCTGAGGCGGCAGGATGGTGTCGTGCCGAAGCTGATCGAGAACGCCAGCCGGGTCACCGCCGCCGGGACCCCGCCGAAGACCATCGACGAGTACGTCGGGCGGGTGAACTCCGGCGACGGCCGGGTCTCGGTCGCCCACATGCGCAGCCCGTCGGGCTGGGCCGAGCCCGGCCAGACCCCGCAGTTCGACGAGTACACCCTGGTCCTGTGCGGCGCACTGCGGGTCGAGTTCGACGGCGGGGAGCTCGACGTCGCCGCCGGGCAGGCCGTGCACACCGCGCCGGGGGAGTGGGTGCGCTACAGCTCACCCGGCCCCGACGGCGCGGAGTACGTGGCCGTCTGCCTGCCCGCCTTCGAGATCGGTGCCGCGCACCGTGACGACGAGCCCGGGAGCTGATCCGGTCCCGTGCCGCCGCCCGGGGCCCGGCGGTCGACGACGGCGCCTGGTGCCGCGCCGCGGGAGCGGCCGGGAGCTCCGATCCGGTACACCTGGGGCGTGACGATCCGGACGGTTGCCCTCACCGCCCTCGCCGCGCTCCTGCTGGCCGGATGCGGCACCGGCGGCGCCACGGCCGCCGGTGCGGGCACCACCGGTCCGCACGCGGCCACGGCCGCCGACCTCACCGGCGTCCGCTGGCTGCCCGCCGACGGCACCGCGCAGGGCCGGGCGTTCGCCGAGTTCGCCCCGGACGGCACCTGGACCGGCTCGGACGGCTGCAACGGCCAGAGCGGTGAGTGGACCCTCGGCGACGGCGGTGCCCTGCGGGCGACGGCGGGCCTCAGCACGATGATCGGCTGCGAGAACGTGCCCGTCGCGCGCTGGGTCTCCGAGGCCGTCCACGTCGAGACCGAGGGCGACGCCCTGCTCCTGCACCCCGCGACGGGCGAGCCCGTGCGCCTGGTGCGCGCACCCCGCTGACACCGAGGCGCACGTTCCCGCCCCGCGGAGGGCGCGAACGTGCTCCTCGACGCGGGTGCCGGTCGTCGAGCGTCGCGGAACCGTGCCGCCGACCACGGGAGCGCAGCGCCCGGTCCGGGACGGGTCAGCGGGGCAGCGGCAGCCAGTCCAGGACGTCGCGGATCCGGGCGTCCCAGTAGCCCCACTCGTGCTCGCCGGGGCCGAACGCGGTGCTCACGGACACCCCGGCGGCCCGGGCCAGCTCGGCGAAGCGCACCGACTGCGGGTGCAGCGGGTCCTCGGTGCCGGCGCACACGTACAGCGCGGGCGCCGCGGCCGGGTCGAGCCGGGCGAGCAGGGTGGACAGGTCGGCCTCGGTGCCGGCCACCGGGGCGCCGTCGAGGATCCGTTCCCAGATCCGGGGGTCCTCCTCGCGGGGCGGGCCCGCGGCCAGCGCGGCGAGGTCGAGCGCCCCGGACAGCGACGCCGCGGCCGCGAACCGGCCGGGCTCGGCCAGCGCCCAGGACAGCGCGCCGTAGCCGCCCATCGACAGCCCCGCCACGAACGTCTCCGCCGGGTCGGCCGACACCCGGAAGAACCGCGCCACCAGCGCCGGGAGCTCCTCGGTCACCCAGGTGCGGTAGCGGCCGCCGTAGGCCTGGTCGGTGTAGAAGCTGCGGTGCACCTGCGGCATGACGACGGCGAGCCCCAGCTCGTCGGCGTACCGCTCGACGGCGGTGTAGCGGGTCCAGGCGGTGTCGTCGTCGGACAGGCCGTGCAGCAGGTAGAGCACCGGTGGCGGGGCGTCGAGGTCGCGCACCCCGGCGCCGATCCGGGTCCGCGACGGCTGGGGCAGCAGCACCGTGACCGAGGTGGCCAGTCCGAGGGAGTCGGCGACGACGTCGCAGCGCAGCCGGGCCATTCCGGTGATCCTCGTCGGCGCGCGACCGGCCGGTCAAGGCACACTCGGGTCGTGCACGTCCTCATGTCGACCACCGCCGCGCACGGCCACGTCCACCCGAACCTGCCGGTGATGGCCGAGCTGGTCGCCCGCGGCCACCGCGTCACCTACCCGGTCCCGGAGCGGTTCGCCGAGGCCGTCGCCGCGACCGGGGCGACGCCGCTGCGGATCCGCACCGACCTGCCCGACCCGGCGAAGGGCGAGCAGTGGCCCGACGGCGGGATCGAGGCCATGCGGCTGTTCTCCGCCGAGGCCCGCTCCGCCTACGACCAGATCGCCGACGCGCTGCAGTACGAGCACCCCGACGTCGTCTGCTATGACGGCAGCGGCTGGGCCGGGCACGCGTTCTCCCGGGTCCGGGGCATCCCGCGGGTGGAGCTGTCCCCGCACATGGTGGCCTGGGACGGCTTCGAGACCGACATGGCCGAGGCCTTCGCGTTCCTGGAGACCCCCGAGGGGCTCGCCTGGCGCGGCGAGCTGGACGCCTGGCTGGACGAGGTCGGCGCCGGCGTCGGGAACCGGGAGTTCCTCGGCCGCCCCGACCGCTCGGTGGCGCTGATCCCCGAGGCGATGCAGCCCGAGCTCGACCGGGTCGACCGCGACCGCTACACCTTCGTCGGCCCGGTCATCGGCGACCGCTCGCACCAGGGGCTGTGGCCCAAGCCGAAGGCCCCGCTGCTGCTGGTGTCGCTCGGCTCGGCCTACACCGACCGGCCGCAGTTCTGGCGGGCCGCCGTCGAGGCGATGACCGGCACCGGCTGGCAGACCGTGCTCGCCACCGGCCCGCACGTCGCCCCGGCCGACCTCGGCGCGGTCCCCGACGACGTCACCGTCCGGGAGTGGGTGCCGCAGCTGGCGGTGCTGGCGCACGCGTCGGCGTTCGTCACCCACGCCGGGATGGGCGGCTGCACCGAGGGGCTGTGGCACGGCGTCCCGATGGTCGCGGTCCCGCAGGCGGTGGACCAGTTCGGCAACGCCGACCGGATCGCCGCGCTCGGCGTGGGCGAGCACCTGCCCGCCGACGCGGTCACCCCGGAGACGCTGCGCGAGGCGGTGCTGCGGGTGTCCTCGTCGGAGGAGGTCGCGCGCCGCTGCGCCGAGGAGAAGGCGACCGCCCGCGCGGCCGGCGGGGCCGCGGCCGCCGCGGACGTCGTCGAGGGTCTGGTGCCGTCCGCGCTGTGTGCGGCGTGCGCTCTCGTCGGTGGCTGCGGGGGACGCCGCTGAGCCCGTCCCGACCCGCGCTGGTCCGTTCGGGGCACCGTCGGGCGTGGCGATTGTGGACACAGCGTTGCCAATGGCAACGTCTGCCTCTCGGTCGGGGGGCGGGCGCGTGCGCCCGGAGAGGTGGAGCCGGTGCGCAGGACGATCATCACGCTGCTCGTCGCCGTCGGGGTGACGCTCGGGACGGCCGGGCCGGCCCTGGCCGCGCCCGCGCCGCCGCCGCCGGGGCAGGGCATCACGTGGGGTCCGTGCACGAGCCCGTCGCTGCAGCAGGCCAAGGCCGAGTGCGGCTTCCTGAAGGTCCCGCTGGACCACGCGCAGCCCGCCGGCAAGAAGATCGAGATCGCGGTGTCGCGGATCCGGCACACCGTGCCGCAGGCGCAGTACCAGGGCGTCGTGCTGGTGAACCCCGGTGGCCCGGGCGGCCCCGGGCTGGGCCTGTCCCGGCTCGGCGGCGCCGTCCCGAAGAACGCCGGCGCCGCCTACGACTGGATCGGCTTCGACCCGCGCGGGGTGGGCATGAGCCGTCCCGCCCTGACCTGCGACGCCGACTACGGCGGCTACGCCCGCCCCGACTACCGGCCGGAGAACGGCGCCGAGAAGGCGTGGCTGCCGAAGGCCGAGGCCTACGCCCGGGCGTGCGGCAAGGCCGGCGGCGACCTGCTCGCGCACCTGCGCACCGAGGACACCGTCCGCGACATGGACCTGATCCGCCGGGCCCTGGGCGCACCGCAGATCAACTACTACGGCTTCTCCTACGGCACGATGCTCGGCCAGGTCTACGCCACGATGTTCCCGGACAAGGTCCGCCGGATGGTTCTCGACGGCGTCGTCGACCCCCGTGACTGGTGGTACCGGGCCAACCTGAAGCAGGACGTCGCGTTCCAGCGCAACATCGAGACCTTCTTCGACTGGGTCGCCAAGAACGACGCCACCTATCACCTCGGCACCACCGGCGACGCCGTCGAGAAGCGCTTCTACGACCTCGCCGCGGAGTTCCGGAAGGCCCCGCTGGGCGGGCGGATCGGGTCCTCGGAGTGGACCGACATCTTCCTGCGCGCCGGCTACAACGTGGGGGAGTACACCTCCGTCGCCGACGCGTTCGTCGCCGGCACGAAGAAGGACGCGGCCGCGCTCAAGGCCGCCTACGACCAGGCGGGCTCGCCCACCGACGACAACAACTACGCCGTCTACCTCGCCACCCAGTGCACCGACGCCCCGTTCCCGCACGACTGGGCCACCTGGAAGCGCGACAACACGGCCACCGACCGGAAGGCGCCGTTCGAGACCTGGGGCAACGCCTGGTACAACGCGCCGTGCCGGGACTGGCCGGTGAAGCCCGGGCCCGCACCGAAGGTCGCCGGGACGCTGCGGACCGGCCCGCTGCTGATCTCCGAGACCTACGACGGCGCCACCCCCTACGAGGGCGCACTCCAGGCCCGGCGGACCTTCCCCGGCTCGTCGCTGGTCGAGGGCGTCGGCGGGCACACCCACTCGTCGTCGCTGTCGGGGATCGCGTGCACCGACGACACGGTCGCCGACTACCTGCTCACCGGCGCGCTGCCGAAGCGCACCGGCGGGGACCGGTCGGACCGGCAGTGCCCGCCGCTGCCGCCGCCGTCCCCGGCGGCCGCGGGCGGGTGAGCCGGGCTCAGCCGGCTCAGCTGCCGACGAGCACGAGCACCAGCGGCACCGGGACGGCGACGAGGGCCAGCAGCACCGCGTTCGCCACCCGGTACTCCCGCAGCACCGCGACGAACTCGCGCAGCACCGCGCTGGGCCAGTAGTAGCCGGCGGTCGGCGCCCCCACGGCCTGGGCGTCGACGCCGAGCCGCCGGGCCAGCAGCGCGGCCCGGAACGCGTGGTAGTTGCTGGTCACGATGACCCCGGGGCCGTCGCCGACCAGCGCCGAGCTGAACCGCAGGTTCTCCTCGGTGGTCCGCGAGTCGGTCTCCGCGGTCAGCACCGCCGGGTCGGCGCCGTGCGCCGCGGCCCAGCGCGCCATCGCCTCGCCCTCGGCGAGCCGCTCGTCGTCGCCCTTCCCGCCGGACAGCACCAGCCGTCCGGCCCCACGCCGGGTCAGCTCGTCCATCCCGGTCGCGATCCGCGACGCCAGCAGCGGCGGCACCTCGCTGCCGTGCAGCCCGGAGCCGAGCACGACCACCCAGTCCGCGGGCCGGTCGCGCACCAGCCACCGGTAGAGCCGCGCGTAGCCGAGGAAGGCGGCGAACTGGAACGCCAGGAACGCCGCCGCCGCCAGGCAGGCCAGCCACAGCGCGCGCAGCACGAGCGAGTGCAGCGCCAGCACCGGCCAGACCGCGACGAGCAGCCCGATGATCGCCAGGCCGGTGAGCAGCGACAGCGAGTTGCCGAGTGAGAAACGCTCCCGGCGCAGCATCACCGCGCCGTTGAGGACGCAGAACACCGCGAACACCACCGTGATCAGCGGCGACAGCACCACGGCGAGCACGAGCGCACCGAACACGGGGTTGCCGCCCGACCCGGCGAGCGCGAGCACCCACCCGAGGCTCACCGCCGCGGCGAGCAGCCAGTAGGCGTTGCCCAGCCGTCGGGGGTCGCGCCGGATCCGCCGCACGGTGAACACGGTGACGACGACCGCGAGCACGACGGGCAGCACGACCGCGAGGACGGTCACGAGCAGGGTGAGGAACGAGTCGGACATCGACGACGATCCTTCTCCCCGCCCCACGGACCGGCCCCGGACGGCCCGGGCGGCCACCCGGTCGTGGCGGCCGGCGGTCGGCCCGGTGCGCCGGACCGGGTCCGGCGACGGCGACGCCCGGCGTCGGGGAGGATGACGGCACTGTGTCGTCCCTCTTCGCCCCCACCGTGCGCGTGCCCGGTGGCCGTTTCAAGCCGGACCCAC
>NZ_WWFY01000988.1:0-9081 GCF_009864975.1 Pseudonocardia sp. SID8383 | reverse complement strand
CGGCAGCCAGCCGATCGCCGCACCGGTGCGGGCGGCGAGCGCGGACACCGCCGAGTACAGGCCCGGCGACTCCGCGGCCCGGTCCCCCACCAGGATCACCGCGCCCGGCTGCTCCAGCGCGGCGACGACGTCGGCGCCCGGGTCGGCGACGACCGCGGCCTCCGCACCGGGCACCGCGTGCAGCACGGTGGCGCCGGTCTTCTCGGCGCCGTAGCTGGTGAACGGGCCGACCTGGAAGTGGCGCAGCCCGCGCTTCCGGTACGCCTTGCGCAGACGGAGGAAGACGATGCCCGACTCCTCCTCGGGGTCGGTGCCGGCGGTGAGCACCGCCGGGGCGTTCTCGACCCGCTCGAACGTCACCGAGTCCTCGACCGTCCCGCCGGCGACGTGCGCGGCGAGGAACTCCAGCTCCTCCCCCGAGTGCGGGCGGGCTCGGAAGTCGATGTCGTTGGTGCCGGCGACGACGCGGGCGAACTTGGCGTAGGCGTAGGCGTCCTCGACGGTCAGCCGTCCCCCGGGCAGGACGCCGATACCGCCTCCGGCACGGGCCGCGAGCAGCCCGTCCGCGGCGACCTGCAGCGCCTCGGTCCAGGAGACCTCCTCCAGCGTGCCGTCCGCGCGCCGGACCAGCGGCCGCGTGATGCGGCCCTGGCTACCGGTGTAGCGGAACGCGAACCGGCCCTTGTCGCAGAGCCACTCCTCGTTGACCTCCGGGTCGTTGCCGGCGAGCCGGCGCAGCACGGTCCCGCGACGGGAGTCGGTACGCGAGGCGCAGCCGGAGCTGCAGTGTTCGCACACGCCCGGGGTCGAGCGCAGGTCGAACGGGCGCGACCGGAACCGGTACGCGGCGCTGGTCAGTGCGCCGACCGGACAGATCTGGATCGTGTTGCCGGAGAAGTAGGACTGGAACGGCTGGTCCTCGGCGATCCCGATCTGCTGGTTCGCGCCGCGTTCGAGCAGATCGATGAACGGGTCCCCGGCGATCTCCTCGGAGAACCGGGTGCAGCGCTGGCAGAGCACGCAGCGCTCGCGGTCGAGCAGCACCTGGCTGGAGATCGGCAGCGGCTTCGGGAAGGTGCGCTTGGTCTCGACGAAGCGGGAGTCCGACCGGCCGTGCGCCATCGCCTGGTTCTGCAGCGGGCACTCGCCGCCCTTGTCGCAGATCGGGCAGTCCAGCGGGTGATTGATGAGCAGCAGCTCCATGACACCCTGCTGCGCCTTGTCGGCCCGCTCGGAGGTGTGCTGGGTCTTCACCACCATCCCGTCGGCGACGGTCATGGTGCAGCTGGCCTGCGGCTTCGGCATCGGCCGGCCGCCCATCTCCACCTCGACCAGGCACTGGCGGCAGGCGCCCGCCGGGTCGAGGAGCGGGTGGTCGCAGAACCGCGGGATCACGATGCCGAGGCGCTCGCAGGTGCGGATCAGCAGCTCGCCCTTGGGGGCGTCGACGACCTGGCCGTCGATGGTGAGGCGGACGTGCCCCTCGGGGACGGGTGTGTCCTCGGTGGCGTTCCGCTCCGGTGTGAGGGTCATGCGCTCGCTCCGGTGAGTGCGGCCAGCTGCTCCGGGCGCTCGACGTCCGGCTGGTCGGCGATCAGGTCCAGGAACTCCTGGCGGAAGTACTTCACGGCGCTGGTGATCGGGCTCGTCGCGCCGTCGCCGAGGGCGCAGAAGGAACGGCCGAGGATGTTGTCGCAGACGTCGACCAGGGTGTCGATGTCGGTCGAGGTGCCCTCGCCGCGCACCATCCGCTGCAGCACCTGGACCAGCCAGTACGTGCCCTCGCGGCACGGGGTGCACTTGCCGCAGCTCTCGTGCTTGTAGAACTCGGTCCACTTCATGACCGCCCACGGCACCGAGACGGTCTCGTTGAAGACCTGCACCGCGGTCGTCCCCAGCATGGAGCCGGCCTCGGCCGCGCCCTCGAAGTCCAGCGGGACGTCGAGGTGCTCGGCGGTGAACAGCGGTGTCGACGAGCCGCCCGGGGTCCAGAACTTCAGCGGGATCCCGTCCTTCATCCCGCCGGCGAGCTCCAGGAGCTCCCGCAGCGTGATGCCCAGCGGCGCCTCGTACTGGCCGGGACGCTCGACGTGCCCGGAGACCGAGTAGATCTTCGGGCCGGGCGACTTCTCGCGCCCCATCGAGCGGAACCAGGCCGCCCCGCCGTTGACGATGGCGGGGACGCTGGCGATGGTCTCGACGTTGTTGACGACCGTCGGGCAGGCGTAGAGCCCGGCGGTCGCCGGGAACGGCGGCTTGAGCCGGGGTTGACCGCGACGGCCCTCGAGCGAGTCGAGCAGCGCCGTCTCCTCGCCACAGATGTAGGCGCCCGCACCGGCGTGCACCACGATCTCCAGGTCGAACCCGGAGCCGAGGATGTCGCGGCCGAGGTAGCCCTTCGCCTTCGCCTCGCGGACGGCGGCGCGCAGCCTGCGGATGCAGTGCAGCGCCTCGCCGCGGACGTAGATCGCGCAGAAGTTGGCGCGGATCGCGTAGCTGGTGACGATGCAGCCCTCGATGAGCGCGTGCGGGTCGGCCATCATCGTCGGGATGTCCTTGCAGGTACCCGGCTCGCCCTCGTCGGCGTTGATGACCAGGTACTTCGGCTTCGCGCCGGGGCCCGTGCCGCTGCCGTCGTCCTGCGGGATGAACCCCCACTTCATGCCGGTGGGGAACCCGGCACCGCCGCGGCCGCGCAGCCCGGAGTCCTTCACCAGCTGGATGAGCTGGTCGGGGTGGGCGGCGAACGCGGTACGCAGGGAGGTGTAGCCCTCCAGCTGCTCGTAGGTGTCGATCGACCAGGACCGCGGCGACAGCCAGCGCCTGGTCAGGACGGGCGTGATCGGGTCCGGCTTGCGCACAGGCTCTGTGGTGCTCATGCGATCACTTCTTCTCCGGTAGCGCGGGCATCGCCGGTGGCTCGTCGGGCAGCGCCGGGGCGGTCCAGCCGTTCTCCTGCGCCATCCGGGCCCCACGCACCGACTCGATCGCACCGGACGGGCCCTCGACGCGGGCGGTCGTGTCGACGCCTCCGGCGTCGTCGGTGAACCCGGCCAGCTCCAACTCGACGGTCCGCAGATCGGTCAGCGGCGCCCCGCGGGTCGGCTGCGGGCGCTCGCCGCGACGCAGGGCGTCGACGAGTTCCACTGCGGACTCGACGGTCTGGTTGTCGAAGTACTCGTAGTTGACCTGCAGCACCGGGGCGAGGTCGCAGGCCGCGAGGCACTCGGCGTGCTCGAGGGTGACCGAGCCGGTGCTGCCGGGCTCCCCCGCCGTCTCCTCGTGGCCCAGCGGACGGTCCTCGGTACCCAGCTGCGTGCGTAGGCGGGCGTAGATGTCGTCGCCGCCCAGCGCCGCGCACAGCGTGTTGGTGCACACGCTGACCAGGTGCTCACCGCACGGGGTGCGCTTGTACATCGTGTAGAACGTCGCGACCGCCGACACCTCGGCGGTGGTCAGCTCCAGCGCCTCCGCGCAGTAGCGGATGCCGTCGGGGCTGACGTACCCCTCGACCGACTGGACCAGGTGCAGCAGCGGCAGCAGCGCCGACCGGGGCTCCGGGTAGAGGGAGATGATCTCCGTGGTGCGCTGCCGGGTCAGCTCGTCGAACACCGGCGAGACGGGGCTCTTCTCCTGCGGGGGGACCGTCATCGGTCGCAACCTCCCATCACGGGATCGATCGAGGCGACGGCCGCGATGACGTCGGCGACCTGGCCGCCCTCGCTCATCGCGGGCATCGTCTGCAGGTTCACGAAGCTGGGGTCCCGGACGTGGATGCGGACCGGGCGGGTGCCGCCGTCGGACACGGCGTGCACCGCGAGCTCGCCGCGCGGGGACTCGACGGCCGCGTAGGCCTGCCCCGGCGGGACGTGGAAACCCTCGGTGACCAGCTTGAAGTGGTGGATCAGCGACTCCATCGACTGACCCATGATCTTGCGGACGTGCTCGAGGGTGTTGCCCATGCCGTCGCTGCCGACCGACAGCTGCGCCGGCCAGGCGACCTTCGGGTCGTCGACCATGACGCGGCCCGGGCCGAGCTCGTCGAGCTTCGTCACCGCCTGCTCCATGATCTTGAGCGACTCGTGGATCTCGGCGACGCGCATCCGGTAGCGGGCGAAGCAGTCGGCCTCGGTGGCCGTCGGGACCTCGAAGTCGTACTGGTCGTAGACCGAGTACGGCATGTGCTTGCGCAGGTCCCAGGCCAGACCCGCCGAGCGCAGGATCGGGCCGGACGCGCCGAGGGCCAGGCAGCCGTCGACGGGCAGGTAGCCGACGCCCTCCAGGCGCTGGCGCCAGATCGGCTGCCCGGTGAGCAGCCGGTCGTAGTCCGGCAGCCGGGAGTTCATGACCTTCAGGAAGTCGCGGACCTTGTCCTGCCAGCCCTCGGGCATGTCCTGGGCGAGGCCGCCGGGCCGGATGAACGCGTGGTTCATCCGCAGGCCGGTGAGGAACTCCAGTAGGTGGAGCACCTCCTCGCGCTCGCGGAAGCCGGAGGTCATGCCGGTCAGTGCGCCCAGCTCCATGCCGCCGGTCGCCAGCGCGACCAGGTGCGAGCCGATCCGGTTCAGCTCCCAGAGCAGCACCCGCAGGTGCTCGGCCCGCTGCGGGACCTCGACGCCCAGCAGCTTCTCGACGGCCATGCAGTAGGCGCCCTCGTTGAACAGCGGGGCCAGGTAGTCCGCGCGGGTCACGAAGGTGACGCCCTGGGTCCAGGTCCGGTACTCGCAGTTCTTCTCGATACCGGTGTGCAGGTAGCCGATGACCGCGCGGCCCTGGGTGACGGTCTCGCCCTCCAGCTCCAGGACCAGGCGCAGCACCCCGTGCGTCGACGGGTGCTGCGGGCCCATGTTGATGACGATGCGGTCGTCGTGCTCGACCTCGAGCAGGTCGTCCCAGTCGCCGCCGGTGACGGTGTAGACCGTGCCCTCGGTGGTCTCCCGGCCGGGCGCGGCGTACGGGTCGGCGGTGGCGTCGGCGGTGGTGGGGTCGGCGTCAGTCGTCACGAGTAGGCCCTCCGCTCATCGGGCGGGGGGATCTCCGCGCCCTTGTACTCCACGGGGATGCCGCCCAGCGGGTAGCTCTTGCGCTGGGGGTGGCCGTCCCAGTCGTCCGGCATGAGGATCCGGGTCAGCGCCGGGTGGCCGTCGAAGACGACGCCGTACATGTCCCAGGTCTCGCGCTCGTGCCAGTCGGCCGTCGGGTAGACGTCGACGACGCTCATGACGTGCGGGTTCTCGATGTCGAGCGCGACCTCCAGGCGCACCCGGCGCCGATAGGTCATCGACAGCAGGTGGTAGACGACGTGCAGCGGCCGGTCGACCGGAGCGCCGTCCGGCGCCGAGTAGTCCACACCGGACACGCCGGAGCAGAACTCGAAGCGCAGGCCCGGGTCGTCGCGCAGGGTGCGGGCGACCTCGTGCAGGCGGGCGGGCTCGACGTAGAGGGTCATCTCGTCGCGGTCGATCGTGACCTGCTCGATCGCAGCGCGCGGGATGCCGCGCTCGTCGAGGGCCGCGCCGAGCTCGTCGGCGAACTCGTCGAACCAGCCGCCGAAGGGCCGCTCGGCCGGGGCCGGGGCCCAGCCCTGCAGGCGCAGGCCGCCGTAGCCGGAGGTGTCGCCGGAGCCGCGGACGCCGAACATGCCCGAGCGCGTACGGGTCTCGGTCATCCTCTGCGCGGGGCGGGCGCCGCCCAACGCGTCGGAGGGGGTGGCCGCGTCCCCGGGAGCGGCCAGGTCGCCGGGGGCCTCGCCGCCCGCCATCCGCTGCTCCTCGGCAGCGGCGCCGCTCTCCTGCGACGACGAGTGCGCACCGCCGGTGGGCTCGGACCCGTCCTTGGAGGTGCCGGTCGGCTCGGTCACTTCGCGTCACCTCCGCGGGCCGCGTCGGCCAGCGACGGCAGCTCCAGGGTCTCCCCCGGCGCGAGCGCGTTCGGGGCCGGCCTGGGCTGCGAGCCCGGCTCCAGGTAGTTCGGTACGTCGGGGGTGTGCGTGGTCTTCAGCGCACCGAGCTGCTTGTGCTTCGGCGCGTACTTGACCGACGACGGCACCATCGGCGTGCGGTACCCGGACTCGGCGAGCTCGGCGGCCCGCTTCGGGCCGAGCGGCTCGTCCATGATCTTGGCGTGGATCTTCAGGATCGCGTCGATCAGCATCTCCGGCCGCGGCGGGCAGCCGGGCAGGTACATGTCGACCGGGACGACGTGGTCCACGCCCTGGACGATCGCGTAGTTGTTGAACATGCCGCCGGAGCTGGCGCACACGCCCATCGCGAGCACCCAGCGCGGCTCGGGCATCTGGTCGTAGATCTGGCGCAGGACCGGCGCCATCTTGTTGCTCACGCGGCCCGCGACGATCATCAGGTCCGCCTGGCGCGGCGAGGCCCGGAAGACCTCCATGCCGAACCGGGCGAGGTCGTAGCGCGGGGCGCCGGTGGTCATCATCTCGATGGCGCAGCAGGCCAGGCCGAACGTGGCAGGCCAGAGCGACGACTTCCGGGTCCAGTTGACCAGTTTCTCCACATTGGTCAGCAGGACGCCGCTGGGCAGGTTCTCCTCGAGTCCCATGACGGCCTCAGCTCCACTCGAGCCCGCCGCGACGCCATTCGTAGGCGTACGCGAAGGCGATCGTGGCGATGTAGAGCGTGATGGCCACGAACCCGAAGACGCCGACCGCATCGGCGACGACGGCGTACGGGTACATGAACACCAGCTCGATGTCGAACAGGATGAACAGCATCGCCGTGAGGTAGTAGGCGACCGGCACGCGACCGCCGCCGACGACCGGCTGCGGCGAGGGCTCGATGCCGCACTCGTAGGAGTCCAGCTTGGCCCGGTTGAACCGGCGCGGACCGATCAACGGCGCGGAGGCGACCGAGAACACCGCGAAACCCGCCGCCAACACGAACAGCAGGACGAGCGGGAGATAGGGATCGAGCATTCCTACACCTTCGTTGTCGCGGCGCCACCGTCGTTGGTGGTGATCGACGAGCCGGTCGCGGCGACCCTATGTCCGGTCTCCTGTGACCAAGAACCCAGGCGAGCCTTACCTGTGACGGGGTGCGGGTCACATGTGATCCGCATCCGTGCAGGTCGGCGCGCTCCGGGTCGCGTGTCTCCCACCACCCTTGTGAAAAAGTTCACGAACTGCGCGAGCAGTGTAGGACGACGCCGCCGTGATCGCGTGGGCGGATCGGGCGACGACGCGGGAGTCCTTGCGGCGCAACGCGCTTCGACGCAGGGTCAGGGGGTGGTGACGGCTGGTGCCGGGGTGCGCATCGCGGCGTCGACCCCTCGCGCAGCCGACCCCGCAGTCGACCTCCCACGCAGTCGGGCACCGACCACCGGGCGCAGGGTGACCGACCGCCACAGCGCCGACCGCTGCACCGCTGATCGCCGTGTGGCATGAGGGGCGCGACCCCGGACCCTCCCTTCTCCGAATCCGCTTACCCGGTAAGCGAATTCCGAGAAGGGACCACGTCGTCGTGTGGTGATGCCGGGCCCGGCGCAGGAAGACCGCACACGTGCAGCGCGTGCGGCTCCGCCACGGCGTCGGCCCCTGTGGCACAGGCCGCCTCCGCAGGGCCCGTCCACGAGGACCCGTGGCGGGACGGGGCGGCGGGGGCTCAGGCCGGCTTGTACGCCCGGTGCAGCGCGACGGCGCCGAAGGTCAGGTTCCGCCAGGCGGGGCGCTCCCAGCCGGCGTCGGCGATCTTCCCGGCGAGTGCGGGCTGGTCGGGCCAGTCCCGGATCGACTCGGCCAGGTACAGGTAGGCCTCGGGGTTGGAGGAGACCGTCCGGGCGATCGCCGGGAGGGCGTGGCCGAGCACCGCGTTCTGGTAGAGCACGCGGAAGGGGGCCCAAGTCGGCGTCGAGAACTCGCAGACCACCAGGCGGCCGCCGGGGCGGGTCACGCGGGCCATCTCACGCAGGCCGGCGACGGTGTCGTTCACGTTGCGCAGGCCGAAGGAGATGGTGACGGCGTCGAAGCTGCCGTCGGCGAAGGGCAGGTGCAGCGCGTCGGCGGCGGCCTTCGGGACGTCGCGGCGGGCGCCCGCACGCAGCATGCCGAGGGAGAAGTCCGCAGCGACGCACCAGGCGCCGTCCTTCGCCAGCTCGACGGTCGAGACCGCGGTCCCCGCGGCGAGGTCGAGGACCTTCTCGCCCGGGCGCAGGCCGAGGGCCCGGCGGGTCTGGATCCGCCAGTAGCGGTCCTGCCCGCCCGACAGCGCGGTGTTGGTCAGGTCGTAGCGCCGGGCGACGCCGTCGAACATGCGGGCGACGTCGGTCGGGTTCTTGTCGAGCTCGGCGCGGGACACGGGCACAGCCTACCGACCCGGCGGCCGGCTCACCGCTGTCCGAACTGCTCGCGCAGCACCTCACGCAGGCCGCTCAGGTAGTCGGCGCGGACCCGGGCGGCGACGCCCGCCCACTCGGCCGACGGCGTGCTGACGCCGTTGCCGTCGCCGGTGAAGGCGCCCATGCCGTGCAGGGCGATCCAGCGGTGGTCGTAGTCGTACGGCGCCGCCCGGTCCCAGGCGACGGCGCGGACCGCGGCCCGGCGGACCCGGGCCGGGTCGGCGAAGGCCCACCGGTTCACCGGCTCGCCGAACCGGTCGCGCAGCACGGCCAGCGCCTGGGCGGCGGTGGTGTCGGTGCAGCGGCAGGCGTCGTAGCGGGCCCGCAGCTGGCCCGCGTAGAACCAGCGGGCGGCGTCGGGCATCGCGCCGTCGGCGACGAGGTTCTCCGACAGCGCGAACAGCACCGGCGGCATCTGCCGGTGCGGGGCGTCGAGGACCTCGGCACGGGCGGCGGCACGGGCCGCGGGCGCGGGGTCGAGCAGCCGGGACATCAGGCGGACGGTGGCGGAGGTGTCGACCGTGGCGAGCTCACCACGGGGCGCGACGACGACGGTGCGGCTCATGGGACCACCGTCGCCGCCGGGCCGCGGTCACGGATCCGCACGACTACGCAGGCACCCTCCCCGGCCGCGTCGGCCCGGCCGGGCACCGGCCCGACCAGGCGGGGGTCCGGTCGGGCGGAGGTCCGGTCGGGCGGAGGTCCGGCAGGGCGGGGGTCCGGCAG
>NZ_WWFY01000101.1:0-293 GCF_009864975.1 Pseudonocardia sp. SID8383 | reverse complement strand
CCGCCGCGACGGCCTGCGGCAGCGGCGGGCCCTGCGGCACCGTCGCGCCGGAGGCGGTCACGGTCCGCGGGGTGGGCAGCGGCGAGGTCGCCGACGGGGTCATGATCAGGCCCGCGGCGGCGATCGCCGCGGTACCTGTGGCGGCGGCGCACAGGAACACCGGCAGGATCCGGGTCCGGAACGCGCGGGCCCGGGGGACGACCGCGGCCCCGGGAACCGGCTCCGCGGACTCCCGGACCGGCTCCGCGACCGCGGGCTCGTCGACGGGGGGCGCTGCGGGTGCCTGCGCCGGG
>NZ_WWFY01000987.1:0-19745 GCF_009864975.1 Pseudonocardia sp. SID8383 | reverse complement strand
CGGCGCGCAACGCCGGGGCGGGCGCCGCGCTCGCCGGCGGGGCGACGCTGCTGGTGTTCCTCGACGTCGACTGCCTGCCCGGGGACGGCCTGGTCGACGGCTACCTCCGCGCCGCGGCACGACGCCCGGACGCACTGCTGTGCGGGCCGGTCACCTACCTGCCGGCGGGGGTGCTGCCGGAACGGGACCTGTACCGTCACACCGACCCGCACCCGGCGCGCCCGGCGCCGGCCGACGGGGCGCTGGTCGCCGAGCCGCGCCGGGAGCTGTTCTGGTCGCTGTCGTTCGCCGTCACCGCCGACGCGTGGCGGGCCGGCGGCGGGTTCTGCGAGGACTACGCCGGCTACGGCGGCGAAGACACCGACTTCGCGCTCTCCTGCGGGCTGGACCTGGTGTGGGTGGGCGGGGCGCACGCGTACCACCAGCACCATCCGCCGGCCCGGACCGACCCGGCCCGGATCGCCGAGATCGTCGGCAACGCCCGGCTGTTCCACGACCGCTGGGGGTGGTGGCCCATGGCGGGCTGGCTGCGCGAGCTGCACGCGACGGGCGCAGTGGAGTTCGACCCGGTGCGTGACGTGTTGCGGGTCGGGTGAGACCGGCCGGAGCGACGTCCGGGCGAGCGGCAGCGGCCGACCGTCTCAGCGCGGGGTCACTCCGGGCCCTGGGAGCGCAGTTCCTCCACCCGTCCCATCGCCTCGCGCAGGTCGGTCAGCCACTCGTCGGCGTGCCGGCCGACCAGCCGCACCGACCAGGCCAGCGCGTCCGACCGGGACCGGGCCACGCCGGCGTCGACGAGGGTGTCGAGCACCGCCCGCTCGGGCTGACGCAGCCGGGTCATCACCGGCACCGAGATCGTCGTGAACAGCTCGCGCGTCCCGCCGACCCGCGCGCCCCAGGCGACCTTGCGCCGGTAGCGGCTCTCGGCCTCGCGGGCGATCTCGATCCGCCGGTCCCGGGTCTCCTCGCGGAACCGCGAGATCCGCCCGGTCTCGGCGGCCGCGGCGTCGGCCCGTCCCGCATCGGTGTCGGGGTGGTCGCCGCCCGGCGGGGGCAGCTCCCCCACCACGACGATCTCGTCCCGGTCGACCGTCACCTCCGGCGCGCCGGTGAACCACCCGTCGGGCAGCCGTCCGGTGAACCACGCCGCGGCGTCGTCGGCCGGGGGGAGGTCGGCCTGCTGCCAGCCGCCCCGTCCGCGTCCTCGTCCTGTCATCGCGCACCTCCCGCATCGATGATTACAGGATTACACCGTAATGAGCTGGGACGCCAGCAGGACGGCGCCGAGGGTCACCATCGCGGCGCCCGCGACCCGGGACACGACGCGCGCCGCGGCGGGCCGCGCGGCCAGGACGGTGCGGGCGCCGACGCCCACGCCGGTGTAGACGAGGGCACAACCCAGCACGTGCACCAGGCCGAGCAGGAGGATCTGCCCGCCGACGGGGACCGCGGCGGCCGGGTCGGTGAACTGCGGCAGCAGCGCCAGGAACAGCAGCAGCGCCTTCGGGTTGAGCCCGCTGACCCCGGCGCCGCGGACCAGGTCTCCGAGCCCGGACCCGCCGCCGTCCACGGCCGCGGCGGCGGGGCCGGCCGGGCGGAGCAGCGTCGTCGCGCCGAGCACCAGCAGGTAGGCGGCACCGACGGCGGTCAGCACGGTGAGGACCTCCGGCCGGCGCGCGACGACCGCCGCGATCCCGGCCGCGACGAGCGCGGCGAGTGCCAGGTGCCCGCTGAGCAGACCTGCCAGCGACGGCAGCAGCGTCCGCCCGCGCAGCCCCGCGCGGATCATGTACGCCCAGTCCGCGCCGGGTGTCAGGACCAGCAGCAACGACAGGCCGGAGAACCCCAGCACGCTTCCGATCGGCATGCCCCGATCCTAGGCAGGATGCGCCGACAGGTGTTCCCGATGTTCCCATCACACGCCCCGTGTGGTGCAAGAATCCCCTCCGTGGACGCGATTGACCGGAAAATTCTTGCCGAGCTGCAGTCCGACGGACGTCTGACCGTCACCGAGCTGGCCGAACGGGTGCGGCTGTCGGTGTCGCCGTGCCACCGCAGGCTGCGCGCCCTGGAGTCCTCCGGGGCGATCGCGGGCTACCGCGCCCACCTCGACGCGCACCGGCTCGGCCTGGGCTTCGACGCGCTGGTGTTCGTGACCATGCACGAGGCGGTGCAGGACACGGTGCAGGCGTTCGAGTCGGCCGTCGAGGACATCGAGCAGGTCGTCGCCGCGCAGCGGCTGTTCGGCGACCCGGACTACCTGCTGCGGATCATCACCCGGGACCTGCCCGCGTTCCAGCGGCTCTACGACGAGCGCCTCACCACCCTGCCCGGGGTGCAGCGGCTGTCCTCGACGCTGGTGATGAAGGACGTCGTCGCCGGCCGGGGGCTGCCGCTGGAGCACGGGCTCGCCCCCGGCCGGGCCGGGTGAGACGCTGGCGCCCGACCAGCTGAGAAGGGCCGATCATGACGAGCACGTTGCAGAAGACGCTCCACCACTGGGTCGCGGGAGCGCGGGTCGAGGGCACCTCCGGGCGGACGTCCGAGGTCACCGACCCGGCCACCGGCGAGGTCACCGCGCACCTGCCCCTCGCGAGCGCCGACGAGGCCGCCGAGGTGATCGCCGCCGCGAAGGCCGCGTTCCCGGCCTGGCGCGACACCTCGCTGACCACGCGCACCCAGATCCTGTTCCGCTTCCGCGAGCTGCTCGACGCCCGCGCCCCGGAGCTGGCCGCGCTGATCACCGCCGAGCACGGCAAGGTGCTCTCCGACGCCGCGGGCGAGGTCGCGCGCGGCCAGGAGGTCGTCGAGTTCGCCTGCGGGATGCCGCACCTGCTCAAGGGCTCGGCGACCGAGAACGCCTCCACCGGCGTCGACGTGCACTCGGTCCGCCAGCCGCTGGGCGTCGTCGGGATCATCAGCCCGTTCAACTTCCCGGCGATGGTCCCGATGTGGTTCTTCCCGGTCGCGATCGCCACCGGCAACACCGTGGTGCTCAAGCCCTCGGAGAAGGTGCCCTCCGCCGCGCTCTGGATCGCCGAGCTGTGGTCCGAGGCCGGCCTGCCCGACGGCGTGTTCAACGTCCTCAACGGGGACAGGACCGCCGTCGACGCGCTGCTGACCAGCCCGGACGTCAAGTCCGTCAGCTTCGTCGGCTCCACCCCGATCGCCCGCTACGTCTACGAGACCGGCACCGCGCACGGCAAGCGCGTCCAGGCGCTCGGCGGGGCGAAGAACCACATGGTCGTGCTGCCCGACGCCGACCTCGACCTCGCCGCCGACCAGGCGGTCAACGCCGGGTTCGGCTCCGCGGGCGAACGCTGCATGGCCGTCTCCGCGCTCGTGGCCGTCGGCGCCATCGCCGACACCCTGGTCTCGAAGATCGCCGACCGGGCCCGCGCCCTGCGCACCGGCGACGGCCGCCGCTCCTGCGACATGGGCCCGCTGGTCACGCGGGCCGCCCAGGAGCGGGTGTCGGGCTACATCGACGCCGGCGAGTCCGAGGGCGCCACCGTCGTCGTCGACGGCAGGCAGGGCGAGTTCGACGCCGACGGGTCCGGCTTCTTCGTCGGCCCCACCCTGCTCGACCACGTCGGCACCGACATGACCGTCTACACCGACGAGATCTTCGGCCCGGTGCTGTCGGTGGTGCGCGTCGAGACCTACGCGCGCGCCGTCGAGCTGATCAACGCCAACCCCTACGGCAACGGCACCGCGATCTTCACCAACGACGGCGGCGCCGCCCGCCGCTTCCAGAACGAGGTCGAGGTCGGCATGATCGGCATCAACGTGCCGGTGCCCGTGCCGATGGCCTACTACAGCTTCGGCGGCTGGAAGAACTCGCTGTTCGGCGACACCCACGCGCACGGCACCGAGGGCGTGCACTTCTTCACCCGGGGCAAGGTCGTCACCACCCGCTGGCTCGACCCGAGCCACGCCGGGCTGAACCTCGGCTTCCCGACCAACACCTGAGGTCACCCGGCGCCGGTGCATCCGGACACCGTCCGCGGCCGTCCGTCCGGCACACCGACGTACAGCACGATCGCGGGCAGCCGCGGGCGTTCGCCGGAGCAGCTCGGGGGCAGGGTTCCGCGGCCGACCCGCCCCGTCCGCGGCGCCCGACCACGCGGTCCGGGGCCGCACGTGTGAGCGCGGCCGCCGGAGGTACCCCTTCCGCATGACCTCCTTCCTGGGACGACTGGTGGACCGGCTGCGCGGACGCGGCCCGGCCGAGGACGTCGAGCCCGACCCGAACCTGGCCAACTCCCGCGAGACCGGCGGCCTGCCCCGGGAGGACGGCGACTCGGCGTCCACCACCGGCACCGGCGCGTCGGGCGAGTTCGTGGGCCGCGTCGCCGGGCGCGACGAGGGCTACGCTGGCCGGACCGGCGCCGAGGCCCGCGCGGAGGCGCTCGCCGAGGACCACCGCGAGGACGAGGCCCGCTGACCGGTCCCCCGGTCCCGGGACCGGACCCGGGGGCGGTGCCGGGCTCAGGGGGTGAAGAGCACCTTCACCGCACCGTCGGTCTTGTCCTGGAACATCGAGTAGGCCTGGGCGGCCTCCTCCAGCGGCATCCGGTGGGTGGCGAAGTGGTCGACGCCGAGCGGGTCGTCGTCACCGAGCAGCGGGAGCAGGTCGGGGACCCAGCGCCACACGTTGGCCTGCCCCATCCGCATCTGCACCTGCTTGTCGAACAGGGTGAGCAGCGGCAGCGGGGTGGCGCTGCCGCCGTAGACCCCCGACAGGGAGATCGTGCCGCCCCGGCGCACCGCGCCGATCGCCAGCTCCAGCGCCGCGGTGCGGTCGCTGCCCGCGGTCTTCATGACCGTGCGGCCCAGCCCGGAGGGCATCGCGGCCACCACCTTCTGGGCGGCGGCCGCGACCGGGGACCCGTGGGCCTCCATGCCGACCGCGTCGATGACAGCGTCGGCGCCACGGCCCCTGGTCATCGACCGGATCGCGCCGAGCACCTCGTCGTCGCCGTGGCTCAGGTCCAGCGCCGGGATCCCACGCGCCTCGACCCGGGCCAGGCGCTCGGGCACGAGGTCGACACCGACCACCTGCCGCACGCCCAGGTGGGCGGCGATCCGGGTGCACATGTCCCCGATCGGTCCGAGCCCCAGCACCACCAGCGTCCCGTCGGCGGGGGTCGCGGCGTACTGCACGGCCTGGTACGCCGTCGGCAGCACGTCGGACAGGAACAGGAACCGGTCGTCCGGCGGCCCCTGGGGCACCCGGATCGGCAGCGAGTTGCCGAACGGCACCCGCAGGTACTCGGCCTGGCCGCCGGGCACCTGGCCGTAGAGCGCGGTGTAGCCGAACAGGGACGCGCCGGTCCCCTGCTCGCGGTTCTGCGTGGTCTCGCACTGGGACTGCAGGCCGCGCTCGCACATCCAGCAGTGCCCGCAGCTGACGTTGAACGGAATCACGACGCGGTCGCCGACCGACAGCTCGGTGACGGCGGGCCCCACCTCGGCCACCACACCCATCGGCTCGTGGCCGAGGACGTCGCCGGGCGACAGGAACGGAGTGAGCACCTCGTAGAGGTGCAGGTCGGAGCCGCACAGGCCGGAGCTGGTGATCTGCACGACCACGTCGTCAGGCTGTTCGACGACCGGGTCGGGGACGGTGTCCACCCGGACGTCGCGGCGGCCGTGCCAGGTCAGGGCACGCATGGGGTCCTCCTCGGTGTCGCCGGTGGTGCGGGCGCCCGGCTACCCGGGCGCCTCCCGGTGAAACCGGCATGGGCGTCCGGCCGGCGGGTAGGCGTCGGCGGTCGCACCCCCACCACCGGAGGACCGCCATGGAGCCCCAGCCCGTCACCGAGGACCCGGCCGGTCCGCCGCTGGTTCGGGGGGCCGGCCGCCTGACCGGGTGCGTGCCCCGGCGGGCGGACCGCCGGGGCACGCCCGGCTCAGTTGCCGACGCCGTCGAGCAGCCAGTGGTAGCGCAGCCGCAGCGCGCGTTCGGTGCTGGCCAGGGCGGCCGCGACACCGAGCGCGATGTTGAGCCAGATCGGCAGGTGGACCGGCGACTCGAACACTCCGACCGCCGCCGCGACCGGCGGGATCCGGCTGAGCGGCTCCAGCAGCTGCAGCAGGTTCAGCCCGACGCCGACGACCAGCGCCACCACCGAGACGACGCCGAGCACGCGGCTGAGCGAGGGGTGCTCGCGCTCCAGGCGGGCCCGGCGGCCCTCCGCCGAGCGCGGGTCCGGGACGAGCTGCCGGACCGCACCGGCGGCGGTGACGTACCGGCAGCGCTTCACCCCGAACGCGCTCGTCGCGACCTCGATGGCGCCGCCCTCGACCGGGACGACGGCCGGTACCCGCGACGACGCGTGGTGCTGCCCGTCGCGATACACCTGCGCGACGACCTGCCCGGTCTCCCCGCTGCCCTGGTGGCGCACGTCGACGGAGTACCGCACCGGCCGCCCGTCGGCGCCGGTCAGGTCCAGGTGCAGCAGGGCGCGCCCCAGGAACAGCTGCCACCAGCGGAAATGCTTCAGCGGGCTGCCGTCGCCCGGCCTCACCCGTCGGACGGCGCGGTGTCGTCGCCACTCGGTCAGCATCCGGTCCCCCCGAACCCGCGTCCTGACCAACACACTGTATTGGTCCGTTCGGCGGCACGCTAACACGGTGTACTAGTAGCCTGCCAGGGGTGGACGAGACGCAGCGTCGGAGGCTCGGCAGCCGGGACCGGGTGCTCCTGGCCGCGATGGAGCTGTTCGGCCAGGACCCGGGGACCCGGCTGAGCGTGCGCGCGGTCGCCGCGCGGGCCGGGGTCAGCACCGGCTCGCTGCGCCACCACTTCCCGACCCAGCGGGCGCTGCAGGACGAGGTCCTGACCCGCGTCTACGACCTCGTCGCCCCCGACGACGCCATCCACGACACCGCGGTGCCGGCCCGGGACAGGCTCGCAGCCTGCCTGCGAGAGGTGCTGAACCGCACAGGGGTCGGCGAGCAGGCGCGCCGGGCGCTGCGGACCGCAATCGACACCTTCGTCGCACCCGAGCCGACCGAGGAGCTCCGGACGGCCTACCTCGCCATCGAGCGCGAGGTGCGGCGCCGGATCGAGTACTGGCTGACGACCCTGGTCGACGAGGGCGCGCTCGCCCCGGGCGACAACGCCCCGCGGGCACGGTTCCTCATGACCGTGGTCGACGGACTCGGCATGGAACGGGCACTGCCCGCCGCGGACCCGATCCTGCGGACCGAGACCGAGACGCTGTACCTGGCCGTGGACGCCGTCCTGGGCGACCCGGGCGGGGGGACCCGGGGCGACGGCCGGTCCTGATCACACGCCCCGCTCCGGGCACGTGCCTCACGCCGGGACCCGCTCCAGGAAGCACCGCAGGTGGCCGGCGACGACGTCGCGACGGCGGCCCGGAGGAGCTGACGGTCCTGCGCGACGCGCGGGACGCCCTGACCCGGGTCGCCCGGGGCGGCGCCGACCCGGGCGTCGCGCTGGCCCCGCTCCTCGACGGCATGCACCGGACGCCGGAGTTCACCGACGGGCGGCTGACCTGGCGGACCGTCTCCCCGCCGCACGCCCGGCTCGCCGTCGAGGCCGTCCTGGCCTGGGCCGCCGTCGAGGAGGAGCTGCCCGGCCGGCTGCGCCCCTGCGCGAACGACGCGTGCCGGCTGTTCCTGCTCGACCGCAGCCGCGCGAACCGCGCCCGGTGGTGCTCGATGGCGGTCTGCGGGAACCGCGCCAAGGCGCGCCGGCACTACGAACGGACCCGCTGAGGCGCTCCTCAGCCGGGCCCCTCCACCAGGGCGGTCACCCGGATCTCGACCCGCATGGCGGCGAGCCCGAGCACGGTGACGCCGGTCTGGGTCCAGACCGGGGCCCGCCCGCCGAGCCGGCTGCGGAACTCCCGGACCATGATCCGGTTGTGCTCGTCGCCGATGGCGTCGGCCCCGGCCGCGACCTTGTGGTACGAGTTCACGTGCACGACGTCGGCCCAGGTCGCGCCCGCCTCGGCGAGCGTGCGCCCGACGTTGTCGAACGCCCGCACGATCTCCTGCTCCAGGTCCTCGGCGACGACCAGGTCGTCGTCCCAGCCACCCTGGCCCGAAGTCTCCACCCGGTTGCCGATCCGGACCGCCTGGCTGTATCCGAGCAGATCGCGGGCGGTCACACCGTAGCCCGGCGTGACGTGGAAGGTGGCGGTCTCGCGCTCGATGACTTCATTCATGAATTCAATCTACAAGTCATGGCTTCACCTGTAAAGTACGCTCCGACACCCACGGACGGGAGCGACGGGCGATGACGGACCGGGCGACACCGGAGGCCGGCGGTGACGGGCCGACGTGGCTCGACAGCGGGGAGAAGGCCGCGTGGACGGGCCTGGTCTCGCTGATCATGCTGCTGCCCGGCCGGCTGGAGGCACCGCTGCAGCAGGCGCACGGCCTGACGCTGTTCGAGTACCTGACGCTCAGCCACCTGTCCGAGGCTCCGGGGCGCAGCCTGCGGATGAGCGAGCTCGCCTTCCTGACGAACGGCTCGCTGTCCCGGCTGTCCAACGTGGTCAAACGACTGGAGGGCCGCGGCTGGATGCACCGCTCCCCCGACCCCGACGACGGCCGCTACACCCTCGCCGCCCTCACCGACGCCGGGTTCGACGTCGTGCACGCCGCGGCGCCGACCCATCTGCGCGCGGTGCGTGCCCTCGTCCTCGACCGGCTCGACGCGGCGGACCGGGCGGCGCTGAGCCGGATCGCCGTCGCGCTGGGGGTGCAGGACTTCCCGCCGTCCTGAGCCGGCGCGACGGGACGGCGCGGTCAGCCGTCGCCGAGGACCCGGCGGCCCAGCACGTGGCGGGCGTCGGCGTCCCCTCGTCCCCGAGCCGCGACCGTAGCGGCGGCCCGTACTCACCCCGTTTCCGATCCGGATCCCGCGGAGCGGAAGAGGATGCGCCTCCGGTTCGTTGACGGAGAGGTCACCATGTCGATCGTGAGGTGCTGTCATGCCGCTACCGCTGCCGTTGTCGATCCTGGACCTGGCCACCGTCGCCCGGGGTGAGACCGTCGCCCAGGGCCTGGAGGCCAGCACCCTGCTGGCGCAACGCGCCGAGGAGTGGGGGTTCCGCCGGATCTGGTACGCCGAGCACCACAACATGGGCTCGATCGCGTCGGCGGCGACGAGCGTGCTCATCGCCCACGTCGCCGCGCACACCGAGCGCATCACGCTCGGCTCCGGCGGCGTGATGCTGCCGAACCACTCGCCGCTGCAGATCGCCGAGCAGTTCGGCACCCTCGCCGAACTCCACCCCGGCCGCATCGAGCTGGGGCTCGGCCGCGCGCCCGGCACCGACCAGGCGACCGTCGCGGCGCTGCGGCGGGACCCGCGCGCGTCGGAGACCTTCCCGCAGGACGTACAGGAGCTGCAGGCGTTCCTCGGGACCACCAGCCTGGTCCCGGGCGTCGAGGCCCACCCGGGCCGCGGCACCGGGGTCCCGCTGACGATCCTGGGGTCCTCCCTCTACGGCGCCCAGGTCGCAGCCGCGCTGGGACTGCCCTACGGCTTCGCCTCGCACTTCGCGCCGGACGCCCTGGAGCAGGCCGTGGCGCTCTACCGCCGGGAGTTCCGGCCGTCGGAGCAGCTGTCCGCCCCGCACGTCCTGGCCGGGGTGAACGTCATCGCCGCCGACTCCGACGACGAGGCACAGCAGATCCAGCGTGAGGTGCAGCGGTCCCGGGTCCGGCTGTTCACCGGCCGTCGCGGGGCCTCGCTCACCGACGCCGAGGCCGACGCCGTCCTCGACAGCGCCTCGGGCGGGCAGATCCGGTCGATGACCCGCTACACCGCGGTCGGGACACCGGATACCGTCACCGCGTACCTGGAGGACTTCGCCGCCCACGCCGACGCCGACGAGCTGATCGTCACCGGCCCGGCGCCGCGCCGGGAGAGCTGGTGGCGCAGCTGGGAGCTGCTGGCGACGAAGGTCCAGAACACGAGCTGACGACGACGTCAGCGGGGCGGCGGGCCGACGCTGTCGCGGGACACCAGCACCGGGGCGATCTTCCGGTGCACCGCCTGCGACACGTCCGGTCCGGCCTCGTGGTTCAGCAGCAGGTCGAGCGCCTCGCGGGCGACGGCCTCGAAGTCCGCGCGCAGGCTGGTCAGCGGCGGGATGAGGTGCGCCGAGACGGGCACGTCGTCGAACCCGACGACGCTGACGTCCCCGGGAATGCTCCGGCCGCGGTCGTGGAAGGCGTGGAGCAGGCCGGTGGCCAGCGCGTCGTTCGCGGCGAACACCGCGGTCACCTCGGGCATCCGGGCCATCAGCTCGCCCGCCCGGTACCCGGCGTCCGCGCTCCAGTCCGCGGCCATCACCGGGGGCACCTCGGCCCCGGCCGCGTGCAGTGCCGCGACCCAGCCGGCCGCGCGGCCCGCCGCGTCGAACCAGTCGGTGGGGCCCGCGACGTGCCAGACGGTCGCGTGCCCCGCGGCCAGCAGGTGCTCGGTCGCGATCCGGCCGCCCTCCACCTGGTCGACCGTGGCCATCGGCAGCTGCTGGTCGGGATCGCCGTCGACGGTGACGAGCGGGACGTCACGCGGCACGGTGTCGAGCGCCTCGGCCACCGACGCCACCGGCGCGATCACGACGATCCCCGCGACCTGCCCGTCGAGGTGGCGCTGGACGGCCTGGCGCACCGACCCGCCGTCGATCTCGCGCACCCGCACGACGCTCACGCCGAACCCGGCGCCGACCGCCTGTTCCTCGAACGCGGCGAGCAGCGACACCGGGCCGAACAGGGTGGACCGCGGCGCGACGACGCCGAGCACCCGGTCGCGGCCGGTCACCAGAGTGCGGGCGGCACGGTTCGGCCGGTAGCCGAGCTCCTCGATCGCGGTCCGGACCCGCACCCGGGTGCTCTCCCGGACGTTCGGGTGTGCGTTCAGGACGCGGGAGACCGTCTGGTGCGAGACACCGGCACGACGGGCCACGTCGAACATCGACGGTGCCCGCTGCGGCCTCGGTCCCGGCTCCATCGCGATCCCCACGCCCCTCCCCCTCCGATCGGTGCAGCGTAGCCGTCCGTGATCATCCTCTACGGAGGGCGATCACACCCGCTCAGGCGTCGCCACGGGCGCGCCGCTTGTTCCAGACGTCGAACGCGACGGCGAACAGCAGCACGAGTCCCTTCACGACCGACTGCACGGACTGGTCGACGCCCATGAGCTGCATCCCGTTGCTCATCACGGCCATGATCAGGCCGCCGACCAGCGCGCCCACCACGGTCCCGACACCGCCGGTCACCGCGGCACCGCCGATGAACGCGGCGGCGATCGCGTCGAGCTCGAACATGTTCCCGGCCGCGGGCTGGGCGCCGTTGGAGCGTGCGGAGTAGATGACACCGGCCACCCCGGCCAGGAAGCCCATGTTCACGAAGATCCAGAACGTGACGGCCTTGACCTTCACCCCCGACAGCCGGGCCGCGGCCGCGTTGCCGCCCAGGGCGTAGACGTGCCGGCCGAACACGGTGCGCCGGGTGAGCAGCCCGTAGGCGAGCACCAGAACCGACAGGACGACCAGCACCACGGGCAGCCCGCGGGAGGAGGCGAGCTGCCAGGCGAACGCCATGACGACCAGCCCGACGAGTGCGATCCGGCAGGCGAACAGCGGGAAGGACTCGACCTGTTGCAGGTCGAGCACCTTGGCGACCCGGCTGCGGTAGGCGAGCACCGCGTACCCGGCCACGCCGAGTGCGCCGATCAGGACGGTGAAGGCGTCGTAGCCCTGGCCGCCGATGAGCCCGTTGAGGAAGCCGCCCGCGATCTGCTGGTAGCCCGCCGGGAACGGCGACAGGGAGATGTTGCCCAGTACCTGCAGGGTCAGGCCGCGGAACAGCAGCATCCCGGCCAGGGTGACGATGAAGGCGGGGATGCCGACGTAGGCCACCCAGAACCCGTGCCAGACACCGACCAGCACCCCGACGCCGACGGCCGCGACGACGCCGACCCACCACGGCAGGCCGCCGCCGATCACCAGGACCGCGGCCACCGCACCGGTCAGCGCGACCACCGACCCCACCGAGAGGTCGATGTGGCCACCCACGATGACGATCACCATCCCGATCGCGAGGACCAGGATGTAGGAGTACTGCAGGACGATGTTGGTGATGTTCCCCGGGCTCAGCGAGACACCTCCGGTGAGCACCGCGAACAGCGCGACGATCGCCACGAAGGCGATCACGATCCCGCTCTGGCGGACGTTGCCGGCGAGCAGCCGGCGCAGGTTGCTCGTGCCGGAGTGCAGGGCGGCCGCGCCGGCGCCGGGACGCTCGTCGGAGGAGGGGTCCTTCTTCGGGAGGGTGCTGGTCATGCGGAGCTCTCCGCCTCCTGGGTCATGAGGGTCATCAGGCCCTCCTGGGTGGCCTCGGCGACCGGCACCTCACCGGTGATCCGTCCGGCCGACAGGGTGTAGACGCGGTCGCAGATCCCCAGGAGCTCGGGCAGCTCGGAGGAGATCACCAGGACCGCCTTCCCGGCCTCCACGAGCCGGTTGATGATCACGTAGATCTCGTAGCGCGCACCCACGTCGATCCCGCGGGTCGGTTCGTCGAGGATCAGCACGTCGGGCTCGGTGAACAGCCACTTGGCCAGCACGACCTTCTGCTGGTTGCCGCCGGACAGGGTGCCCACCCCGACGCTCGTGCTCGCGGCCCGGATCCCGAGGTCGCGCCGGTAGGTCTCGGCGACGCGCAGCTCGGCGTCGCCGTCGACCCAGCCGCGGCGGGAGAGCCGGTGCAGTCCCGCACCGGACACGTTGCGCCGGATGTCGTCGATCAGGTTCAGGCCGAAGTGCTTGCGGTCCTCGGTGACGTAGGCCAGCCCGGCCTCGATCGCCTCGGGCACCGAGCGGGCACGGACCTCGCGCCCCCCGACCTCCAGGGTGCCGCTGACCTCGCGGCCCCAGGACCGCCCGAACACGCTCATCGCGAGCTCGGTGCGGCCCGCGCCCATCAGCCCGGCGATCCCGACGACCTCTCCGGCCCGCACCGACAGCGACGCGGCGTCGACGACCTTGCGGTCCTGGGTCGGGTGCCAGACCGTCCAGTCGGTGATCCGCAGCAGCTCGTCCCCCGGGCTGCTCACCCGGTCCGGGTAGAAGGAGGTCAGGTCGCGGCCGACCATCCCGCGGATGATCCGGTTCCGCGGGGCGGGCTCGTCGGCGACGGTGAACGTCTCGACGGTGCGGCCGTCCCGGATGACGGTGGTGCGGTCGGCGGTGGAGACGATCTCGTCGAGCTTGTGCGAGATGATGATCGAGGTGATGCCGTCGTCGCGGAAGCGCCTGATCAGCTCGAGCAGGTGCGCGGAGTCGGTGTCGTTCAGCGCGGCGGTCGGCTCGTCGAGGATGAGCAGCCGGACGTCCTTGGTCATCGCCTTGACGATCTCGACGAGCTGCTGCTTGCCGACACCGAGCCGGCCCACCGGCGTCGCGGGGTTCTCGGTGAGCCCCACCTCGCGGAGCAGGCGGGCGGCCTCGGCGTGCGTGCGCCGCCAGTCGACCAGTCCCAGCCGGCCGCGCCGCTCGTTGCCCAGGAACACGTTCTCGGCGATCGACAGGTGCGGCACCAGCGCGAGCTCCTGGTGGATGATCACGACGCCGTCGGCCTCGGAGTCGCGGATCCCGGTGAACCGGGCGGGCCGGCCGTCCAGCACGACCTCGCCGTCGTAGGTGCCTGCGGGATGCACCCCGGAGAGCACCTTCATCAGCGTCGACTTCCCGGCGCCGTTCTCGCCGCAGATCGCGTGGATCTCGCCGCGGCGCACGGCGAGCGAGACCTCCGACAGCGCGGTCACCCCCGGGAAGGTCTTGGTGATGGCGCGCATCTCGAGGATGGTGTCCGGCGGGTCGCCGCCGGGATCGTGGTCGGTCACGTCGTCCTCCGTCACGGAAGGGGTGGGGCCGGTCGCGGGACTCAGCCCTGGCGGCCGCGGGCGACGTCCTCGGCCGTGTAGTAGCCCGAGTCGACCAGGACCGGCGCGATGTCGGCCTTGAACACCGTCCGGACCGGCAGCAGGTAGGACGGGACGACCTTCACCCCGTTGTCGTAGGTGGTGGTGTCGTTGGCCTCGGGGGTGCCCCCGTCGAGGAACGCCTTCGCGGCGACGACCGCCTGCTCGGCCAGCTGACGGGTGTCCTTGAAGACCGTGGAGCTCTGCACCCCGTCGTCGATCAGCTTGACCGAGGCGATCTCGGCGTCCTGGCCGGTGACGGTCGGCATCGGCTTGGCCGGGGTGCCGAAGCCCGCGTTCTGCAGGGCGGTGAGGACACCGCGGGAGATGCCGTCGTAGGGCGAGAGGACGCCGTCGGGGCTGCTGCCGTCGTTGTAGGAGGAGGTGAGCAGGTCCTCCATCCGCTTCTGCGCGGTCTCCTGCGCCCACCGCAGCGTGGCGGCCTGCTCGATGGTGGTCTGACCGCTCTTCACCCGGACCGTGCCGTCGTCGATCAGCGGCTTCAGCACCGACATGGCGCCGTCGAAGAAGTAGAAGGCGTTGTTGTCGTCCAGCGAGCCGGCGAACAGCTCGACGACGACCGGGCCGCGCTCCGGGCCGGGCGACCCGTCGGCGTTCTGCAGACCCATGCCGCGCAGCAGCGCGTTCGCCTGTGCCACCCCGACCTGGAAGTTGTCGAAGGTGACGTAGAAGTCGACGTTCGGGCTCTCCCGGATCAGCCGGTCGTAGGCGACCACGGGGATGCCGGCGTCCTTGGCCGCCTGCAGCTGCCCGGACAGGGCGGTCCCGTCGATGGCCGCGACGAGCAGGAGGTCGGCCCCGCTGGTGACCATCTGGTCGATCTGCTGGGACTGGGTGGGGATGTCGTCGTTCGCGTACTGCAGGTCCACCTGGTAGCCGGCGGCCGTGAGCTGGTCGCGGACGGCATTGCCGTCGGCGATCCACCGCTCGGAGGTCTGGGTCGGCATGGAGACCCCGACCGTCAGGTCGCCGGGTGCCTCCCCGGCCCCCGCGCCGCCACCTCCCCCGGCGCCCTCGCCGCCGCAGGCGGCCAGACCCAGTACCAGCAGGGCACCGACGGCGACGGTGCGCATCCTCGTGAACACAGGCGATCTCCTCGTCGAGACGGCAGCGGGCGGGACGCGCCCGATCGGGAACTGAACCCGGAAATGTGAACGTTAACCACACCGTCGTCGCCACGGAAGTGGCGTTACCCGTCCGTTATGCGCCGCGTCTTTCCGTCCCGAGCCGGCCCGACGATCCCCGACCACCGCACTTTCTCACCCGACGGCGACCGGAGAGTGAGCGTGCACCGCCGTGAACGGTTCGCAGGGTTCGCTCGTCCGGGGACCATTGAGCCCATATGCTGTTAGCGATAACATCCGGCCGCCGACCGGTCTCCGGTCGGCCGCGTTCGTGACCCGAGGAAGTGCTCATGATCCGACCACCGGTCGACCCCACCGACGCCCTCGTGGTGGGCGTCGACTTCGGGACGCTGTCCGGACGGGCGGCCGTCGTCCGTGCCGCCGACGGGGCCGAGCTCGGCACCGCCGTCCACGCCTACACCCACGCCGTCGTCACCGACGCCCTGCCGGGCCGGCCGGACCTGCGCCTGCCGCCGGACTGGGCGCTGCAGGTGCCGTCGGACTACGTCGACGTCCTGCGCCGCGCCGTCCCCGAGGCGGTCGCCGCCGCCGGGGTGGACCCGGCGCGGGTGGTCGGCATCGCCACCGACTTCACCGCCTGCACCATGGTCCCGACCCTGCGCGACGGCACCCCGCTGAACGAGGTGCCCGACCTCGCCGACGAGCCCCACGCGTACACCAAGCTCTGGCGCCACCACGCCGCCCAGCCGCAGGCCCACCGCATCAACGCCCTCGCCGCCGAACGCGGCGAGAGCTGGCTCCCCCGCTACGGCGGGTTCATCTCCTCGGAGTGGGAGTTCGCGAAGGGTCTGCAGATCCTGGAGGAGGCCCCCGCGGTCTACGCCAGGACCGAGCGCTGGGTCGAGGCCGCGGACTGGATCGTCTGGCAGCTGTGCGGCCGCTACGTCCGCAACGCCTGCTCGGCCGGCTACAAGGGGATCCTGCAGGACGGCGCCTACCCCGGCCGCGACTTCCTCGCTGCGCTGAACCCGGCCTTCGCCGGGTTCGCCGAGACCAAGGTCGCCCACGAGATCGGTGAGCTGGGCGCCGTCGCCGGGACGCTGACCGCCGAGGCGGCAGGCTGGACCGGGCTGCCCGAGGGGATCGCGGTCGCCGTCGGCAACGTCGACGCCCACGTCACCGCCGCCGCGGCGAACGCCGTCCGGCCCGGGCAGATGGTCGCGATCATGGGGACCAGCACCTGCCACGTCATGAGCTCCGACGTGCTGCGCGAGGTGCCCGGGATGTGCGGTGTCGTCGACGGCGGCATCGTCTCCGGGCTCTGGGGCTACGAGGCCGGGCAGAGCGGCGTCGGCGACATCTTCGGCTGGTTCGTCGAGCACGGCGTGCCGCCCGCCCACCACGAGGCCGCCCGGGCGCGCGGGCTCGGCATCCACGAGTACCTCACCGAGCTGGCCGCCGGGCAGGCGGTCGGCGAGCACGGGCTCGTCGCGCTCGACTGGCACTCGGGCAACCGGTCGGTGCTGGTGGACCACGAGCTGTCCGGCGTCGTCGTCGGGCAGACCCTCGCGACCCGGCCCGAGGACACCTACCGGGCGCTGCTGGAGGCCACCGCGTTCGGCACCCGGATGATCGTGGAGACCTTCGCGGCCTCCGGCATCCCGGTGACCGAGCTGATCGTCTCCGGCGGGCTCACCCGCAACGCCCTGCTCATGCAGATCTACGCCGACGTGACCCGGCTGCCGCTCACCGTCGTCGAGACCGGGCAGGGCCCGGCCCTGGGCTCGGCGATCCACGCGGCCGTCGCCGCGGGGGTCCACCCCGACATGCCCACCGCGGCCGCCGCGATGGGCCGCGTCCGGGAGGGCGCACACCTGCCCGACGAGGAGTCAGCGAAGTCCTACGACGCCCTGTTCGCCGAGTACACCCGCCTGCACGACCACTTCGGCCGGGGCGGCGACGACGTGATGCACCGCCTGCGCGCGATCCGCCGCGAGGCGCGCGCCCAGCGAGAAGGAGACCTCGACGCATGACCGACACCCTGGCCTCCCCCGGCGTCGCCGCCACCGTGGCGCGGCTGCGCGAGCAGGTGTGCGCGCTGCACGCCGAGCTCGTCCGCTACGGGCTGGTCGTCTGGACGGCGGGCAACGTCTCGGCCCGCGTCCCCGGCCACGACCTGATGGTCATCAAGCCCAGCGGGGTCTCCTACGACGACCTGACCCCGCAGACCATGGTGCTGTGCGACCTGCACGGCACCCCCGTCGAGGGCGACCTGACGCCGTCGTCGGACACCGCGGCGCACGCCCACGTCTACCGGGCCATGCCCGGGGTCGGCGGCGTGGTGCACACCCACTCCACCTACGCCAGCGCATGGGCGGCGCGCGCCGAGCCGATCCCGTGCGTGCTCACCGCGATGAGCGACGAATTCGGCGGGGACATCCCCATCGGTCCGTTCTCGCTGATCGGCGACGAGTCGATCGGCCGCGGCGTCGTCGAGACACTGGCCGGCAGCCGCTCCCCCGCCGTGATCATGCAGAACCACGGCGTGTTCACCATCGGTGCCGACGCCCGTGCCGCGGTGAAGGCCGCGGTGATGTGCGAGGACGTCGCCCGCACCGTGCACCTCGCCCGCCAGCTCGGCGACACCGTGCCCATCCCCCAGGCCGAGATCGACAGCCTCTGGGACCGCTACCAGAACGTCTACGGGCAGCGTTGAGCGCCGCCGCACCCCGCAGGAGGGACGTCCGATGAGTGGCTCGCTGCTCGACAGCTACGAGGTCTGGTTCCTGACCGGGAGCCAGGGCCTCTACGGCGAGGAGACCCTCGCCCAGGTCGCCGACCAGTCGAAGGTCGTCGCCGACCGGCTCGACACCGCCGACGAGATACCGGTGCGGGTGGTGTGGAAGCCCGTCCTCACCGACGCCGACGCCATCCGGCGGATCTGCCTGGAGGCCAACGCCGACGACCGCTGCCTCGGCGTCATCACCTGGATGCACACCTTCTCCCCGGCGAAGATGTGGATCCCCGGGCTCGAGGCCCTGACCCGCCCGCTGCTGCACCTGCACACCCAGGCCGGTGTCGACCTCCCCTGGTCGGAGATCGACATGGACTTCATGAACCTCAACCAGGCCGCGCACGGCGACCGCGAGTTCGGCTACGTCCAGACCCGGCTCGGCCTGGCCCGCAAGACCGTCGCCGGGCACGTCTCCGACCCGGTGCTCCGGGACCGCATCGGGACCTGGACCCGCGCGGCCGCCGGTGCCGCCGAGCTGCGCTCGCTGCGGCTGGTCCGGTTCGGCGACTCCATGCGCGACGTCGCCGTGACCGACGGCGACCGGGTCGAGGCCACCCGGGTCTTCGGGATGTCGGTGCAGACCTACGGCGTGAACGACCTCGTCGCCGTCGTCGACCAGGTCCCCGACACCGACGTCGACAAGCTCGTCGCCGAGTACGCCGAGGTCTACGCCGTCGTCCCCGAACTGCTCCCCGACGGCGACCGGCACGAGGCGCTCCGCTACGGCGCGCGGGTCGAGATCGGGCTGCGCTCGTTCCTGGAGGCGGCGGGCGCGCAGGCGTTCACCACGAACTTCGAGGACCTCGGCGGACTGCGCCAGCTCCCCGGTCTCGCGGTGCAGCGCATGATGGCCGACGGCTACGGCTTCGGCGCCGAGGGCGACTGGAAGACCGCGGCGATGCTGCGCGCGGTGAAGGTCGTCGCCACCGGGCTGCCCGGCGGCACGTCGTTCATGGAGGACTACACCTACCACCTGCGGCCCGGCCGCGAACGCATCCTCGGGGCGCACATGCTGGAGGTCTGCCCGAGCATCACCGGGTCCCGGCCGTCGCTGGAGATCCACCCGCTGGGCATCGGCGGGCGCGAGGACCCGGTCCGGCTGCGGTTCACCGCCGACCCGGGCCCGGGCGTGGTGCTCGGCATCTGCGACCTCGGGGAGCGCTTCCGCCTGGTCAGCAACGACGTCGAGGTCGTCGACCCGGACGAGCCCATGCCGAGGCTGCCGGTGGCGACGGCGACCTGGGTCCCGGAGCCGTCGCTGGCCACCTCGGCCGAGTGCTGGCTGATGGCGGGCGGCCCGCACCACACGGTGCTGTCGACCGCCGTCGGCGTCGAGGCCCTGGACGACCTGGCCGAGATCGTCGGGACCGAGCTGGTGCACATCGGCGACACCACGAGCCCGCGGACCTTCCTGCACGAGCTGCGGTGGAACAACGCCTACCACCGGCTCGCGCGGGGCTTCTGAGCTCCGCTCCCCGGCCACGGTGCCGGCCGCCTCCGACGGGTGGCCGGCACCGTGGTCCAGGACGGGGACGCGCCTCGCCCACGGCAGGTGGGGACGGCTCGCTTCCGACGCGAGCCGGCGCGCGATCGGTCACCTACCGGCGGCCGGGTCACTGCCTGCGCCCGGGGGTGCGGAACCTCAGGTCGCCCGCCACGTCGAGCCGCGCGAGCTCGGCACGGGAGGTGACGCCGAGCTTGGGGTAGACGCTGCCCAGGTGGTGCCCGACCGTGCGGTGGCTGATCAGCAGCCGGGCCGCGATCTCCCGGTTGGTGAGCCCCTCGGCGGCCAGCTGGGCGACCCGCAGCTCCTGGGCGGTGAGCCCGGCTCCGGCCGGTTCGTGCCGCGCCCCGGACTGCGCGGCCAGGC
>NZ_WWFY01000986.1:0-31074 GCF_009864975.1 Pseudonocardia sp. SID8383 | reverse complement strand
GGCCGGCGTCGGCCGCGGCCGGGGCACTGAGCCGCTCGCCGAGCAGCAGGTGGCGGGCCGCGCGCTGCGGGCCGAGGCGGCGGGGGAGGTGGTAGGCGGTACCGGCGTCGGCGGTGAGGCCGCGCGCGGCGAACGGGGCGGCGAAGAAGGCGTCCTCTGCGGCGACGACGAGATCGCAGGCTAGGACCAGGCCCCAGGCCGCACCGACGGCGTAGCCCTCGACCGCGGCGACCACCACGACGTCGGTGCGCACGATCGTCTCGACGACCTCGTGGACCAGGGCGAGCCGCGAGGCGGGGCCGAACAGCCCGTCCGCGGCGGAGGGCATCGAGGCGACGTCGCCACCGGAGGAGAAGTAGGAGTCCCCGCCCGTCAGGACGAGTGCGGCGTCACCGCGCCGGGCCGCCGCGCGGAGCTCGGACAGGAGGCGTTCGAGCAGGGTGTGGTCGAGCGCGTTGCGGCGGTGCGGCCGCTGCAGGCGCAACGTCGTCAGTCCGGCCGAGCCGTCGACGACGAGCGGATCCTCGGGAGCTGGTGTCACACTCTATAGAATGTAGTCGACAGACGAGGTCGGGTCGAGTACGTCCCACCGCCCTCACCCAGGAACCCGCCGGGTGAGGGGTGATCGGAGCTCATCGCGCCGGTAGCAGGACTCCGGACAGGAAATCGGTCAGTTCCTCGTGTCCGTGCAGGGGGAGTACGTGCGCGACGTAGTGGTCCGGGCGGACGAGAACCATGCATCCGGTCTCGCGGTCCACGCCCCGGATGTCGAAGACGTCGTCCTCGGCGGGGTCCGGGCAGAACATCTTCTCGTAGTCGACCAGGCCGAACCTGCCCTTGCGGGGCAACAGGACCGCAGGCATCCGGTCAAGGGCCAGGTCGCGGTGGTGCTGCTGGAACACGGCCCGGACATCGATCACGGAGTCCGGCTCGGTGCCTGCGGGGGTGAACCGCGTCAGTGCCGACCGGTCCGAGCCGAGGACCTCGCACAGCTGCCGGAGCGCGGAACGGGTGGCGGCGGGATCCGCCCGGTCGGCGAAGAGGTAGAGGCGCCAGGCGCCGTCGGCCCGGGCGACGTGTCCGAGGTGCATCGGTGCGGCGTCGGCCAGCCGGACGACGGGGGCGGAGTGGAACCGCATCCCGACCGGGAACCCGGGGGCGAGGTGCTGGGACGACCCGGCCGCGGTGATCATCGACGGTGGGTAGCGGACGGCGACGCCCGCGGTGAAGCGTCCCTGGTCGCGGAAGTACTGCTGGAACGTGGCGGGGTCGACGCCGTCCCCGTCGGCAGCGTCGGACTCCGAGGGGCGGGCGCTGAACATCGCGGCGAACTCGCGGTCGAAGTCGATGAGCTCCTGGGCGACCTCCTGGCGCTCCTGGCTGTAGGTGTGCAGGACCTCGGGTCGGGCCGTTCCGCGGAGCACCGAGCCCAGCTTCCAGCCGAGGTTCCATGTGTCGGCCATCGACACGTTCATGCCCTGCCCGGCCTTGGCGCTGTGGGTGTGGCAGGCGTCGCCGGCGATGAACACCCGCGGCAGGCGGGTGTCGGTCTCGCCGGCGGGGACGTCGTCGAACTTGTCGCACAGGCGCTGGCCGATCGCGTAGACCGCCCACCACCCGACGTCGTGCACCTCGAGGGTGTACGGGTGCAGGATCCGGTTCGCCACGGCGGTGAGCTTCTCCGGGGTGGCGTCCTGGTTCCGGAGCATGTCCCGGTCGCGGACGTTGTCGAGCTCGATGTAGAGCCGGACCAGGTAGCCGCCCTCCCGTGGGATGATCAGGATGTTGCCGTCGTTGGCGGAGTGGACGGCGCACTTGAGGCGGATATCGGGGAAATCGGTCACCGCCAGGACGTCGAGGACGCCCCAGGACTGGTTCATCGGATCGCCGACCAGGCTGCGGCCGATCGCCTGGCGGGTACCGCTGCGCGATCCGTCGCAGCCGACCACGTACCTGGCCCGGATCGTCGAGGACTCACCGGTCGGCTGCAAGCCCTCGAGGTGCACGAGCTCGACGGTGACCGGGTGGTCGGACGAGCCGCTGGTGTCGATATCGATGTCGCCGGCCTGCAGGCCGTAGAACGGTGTCGTCCGGCTCGCCGACCGCTCCATGTGCTCGCGCAGGTGGGCGAGCATCCGGGCCTGGTTGACGATCACGTGCGGCATCTCGGAGAGGCCCTCTTCGACGTCGTCGACACGACCGGCGCGCACGATCCGGGACCGGTCCTCCGGGTCCGGACGCCAGAAGCTGACCTCGTTGACCCGGTACGCCTCGTCGATCAAGCGGTTGGCCAGGCCGAACGCCTCGAACATCTCGACGGTGCGGCAGGCGACCCCGTCGGCCTGTCCGACCTCGAGGGGGCCGTCCTTGCGGTCGACCACCACCGTCCGGATGTCGGGGAAGTTGGCCAGCTGCGCCGCCAGGACGAGACCGGCGGGACCGCAGCCGACGATCAACACGTCGGTCTCGTCCGGCAGGCCGGACGGCCGCTCCCGTACCGACGGGTGCGCGTCCTCGACGAGGGGATCGCCTGTCCGGTAGCCGTCGAGATGGAACTGCATGGCTCAGCCTCCCCACCGGCGCACGAGGTAGTCCCAGGCTGCCTGCACGGCGCGGTCGTTGTAGATGTGGTCCCGCTTGGCCAGCGACTCCTCGGGCGGCGACCAGGTCGGCCATCCACCGGCGGCGTGCGTGCGCAGCTGCTGCTCGCACGCCTGCTCGAGCAGCACCGCGGCGACGGTGGCCGCCGGCAGCGTTGCACCGACGGCCACGATGCCGTGGTTGACCAGGAACACCGCCCGGGCGTCGCCGAGTGTGAGCGCGACCGATCGGCCCAGGTCCGGGGTGAGGACGAGGTCCGCGGTATCGGTGAAGCGCGGGACCGCCGGTGGAACGAAGTAGTTGGCCGCGTGGCTGACCGGGCGCAGGTCCTGCCCGCTGGCGGCCAGGGCGACGGCATGTGGTGGGTGCGTGTGCACGACCGCGCCGACGTCCGGGCGGGCCGCCATGATCTCGGTGTGGATCGGGTACTCACTGTGCCGTGCGCCGTCGCCCTCGAGCACCGTTCCGGACGGGGCGACCAGGTGCACCCGCTCCGGCGTGACCTCGTCGAGCCCCCACTCCGCGGTCTTGAGCCAGACGCCGCGGCCGTGCGGGTCGCGGACCGAGGCGTGCCCCCAGATCAGGTCGTGGTGGCCGGTGGCGGCGAGCACCCGGCACGACGTGGCCACCAGCTGGCGGAGGTCGGTCGTCGCCGGGGTTACGGACTCGATGGTCATGCGGGTGCGGTCTCCGATCGTGTGGACGTCTTTCGCCCCACGATGTGGAGCGTCAGAGCAGGAGCTTGTCGATCTCCTCGGCTGCGGCGAGCAGCTGCGCGAGGACGGTTTCGCGGGTACCGGCCGTCATCCGGCTGACCGGGGCGGAGGCCGTCACGGCCAGCGGCGTCGGGCCGGAGGACAGCGCGACGGCGAGGGAGCTCACGCCCTCCTCGCTCTCCTCCTGGCTGGTCGCGAAACCTTGGCTGCGAACCTCGGCGAGCTCGCGCACCAGGTCGGTGCGGGTCCCCACGGAGTTGGGGGTCAGGCGGGTCAGCTCCTCGTCGGGGTAGATCCGGAACAGGTCCGCCTCGGTGAGGGTGGCCAGCATCGCTTTGCCGTTGGACGTGCAGTGCGCCGGCATCGTCCGGCCCAGCCGGCCCCCGACGCGCAGCGCCCGGCCGCTCTCGATCGAATCGATGAAATGCACGTCGCTGCCCTCGAGCCGGCCCAGGTGCACCGTCTCGTTCAGGTCGGCGTTGAGCCTCTCCAGCACCGGCCGCGCGCGGGTGCGTACATCGAGCCGCCGGAGGACGCCGAAGGCGAGCCCGTCCAGCGTCGGCCCCGGGATGTAGCCGCGGGTGCTGGGCTCCTGCCGCACGAACCCGCGATACTGCAGCATCATCAGCAATCGGTGCGCGGTCGAGGAGGCGACGTCGAGATACTGGCTGACGTCGGTGAGCCGCAGCCGCGGTCGCTCGCCGAGCAGCAGCAGGATCCGCAACGCGTTGTCGACCGACTCGATCGGATACCGCGGCGACTCGCCGTACTCCGGTGAGGGCGGAAAGCCCTCGACTCCGTCCATGGCACGACCCTACGCGATGTCTGCTGTGCAGAGAGTCGCACTCGGCATGGGTGGTGGCCGGGTCCGAACTCCGGTGTTCGCTCATGTCAGGCCAACCGTGCGAGCTCGTGCCGCCAGGCCGTGTCATGGTTGAACGAGCCGCCGAGATCGGGCAGCTCGGCCATGTCGGCCTCGGGCAGGTCCCGCAGCCGCCCGCCGGCCGAGACGACGGTCAGGGACAGCCGCGCGATCCGTTCCACCGACACCGCGTTCAGTACCGCCTCCGGCACGCCGGCGCCGGCGCTGGTCAGACCGTGCCCCCGCAGCAGCACCACCGGGCAGCTGCCCATGGCGGCCAGCATCTCCGCGGCCAGTGTGCGGTTGCGGATCAGTACCGCGCGGGGATACACCGGTACACCCGCGTGGGCCAGCTTCGTGCCGGGCATGTCGAACGCGCCGATGATCGGGCGGATACCCAGCCCGGCGAGGTCGGCTGCGACCACCATCTCCGGGTGTGCGTGTACGACGGCTGTGACCTCGGGCCGGGTCCGGAGGACCTCGGCGTGCAGCGGCAGCTCGTTCGGAGGGTCCCACCCCTGCAGCTCGTCCGGGGTGCCCGGCTCGCCGTCGAGCGTGACCAGGTGCACGTCCTGCGCCGTGGTCCAGGCGAGCCCGCGCTCCTGCGGTCCCCGGCAGCGCACCAGCAGCCGGCGTTCGTCGATCCGCAGGCTGATGTGTCCGAGATAGCCGGGGGCCAGGTCGCGAGCGGCCAGGACCCGGCAGGCGTCGGCGACCTGCCGGCGGAGCGGGGCCAGCTCCGTGCTCGGGTCGGTCACGACGTGCTCGCCGCGCGGCGGGCCGGGAGCCCGGCGAGCTGGGCCACGGCGTCGTCGAACGTCGCGGCAGTGCCCATCAGCCTGCGGCAGACGACCAGCGCCTTCGGCCAGTTCACCGTGACCGCACCGCACAGCAGGCCGCTGTCGTCGGTGTAGACCGCGGCGCCGCGCGCCTGCGCGCCGTCGAGGTCGCCGAGCAGCTCGTGCCGGGTCGCGGCGCCCGGCCGTCCGACGATCTGGATCCGCCAGTCGTACTGGTCGCTCCACACGTACTCGACCGGGCGGTGTGCGCGGAGGTCGTCGGGGTGCACAAGGTTGTGCGCGACGACGGCGGCCTGCTCGACGGCGTTGGTCCAGTGCTCGACGCGCCGGTGCTTCTCGAGGCCCGGGTGGTACCAGCGGGCCACGTCGCCCACCGCGTACACGTCGGGGGATCCCGGTGCGCGGCCGTGCTCGTCGCAGACGACGCCGTCGTCGACCAGCAGGCCGGAGTCCTGCAGCCAGGCATCGTTCGGGATCGCGCCGATCCCGACCACCACCGTGGCCGCGTCGAGCTCGGTGCCGTCGGTGAGCCGTACCCGCAGGTCTCCGGGCCGCCCGCGCACGTCCTCCACGCCCACCCCGAAGCGGGTGGCGACGTCGTGCCGGTGGTGCAGCGTGGTGACGTGCTCCGCCACGGCGTCGCCGATCACCCGGCCGATCGGAGCCGGCAGCGGATCGACGACGGTCACCTCCCGGCCCAGTGCGCGGGCGGTCGCGGCCACCTCGGCCCCGATGAAACCGCCGCCGACGACGACCACGGGGCCCTGCGCGCCGAGATCACGGCGCAGCGCAGTGGCGTCGGCGAGCGAACGGAGCACGTGCACCCCGGATCCGGCGACCCACGGGGAGGGCCGGGCGTCGGCTCCGGTGGCGAGGACGACGGCGTCGTAGCCCAGCGCCGTGCCGTCGGCGAGCTCGATACGCCGGCCGGCGACGTCGAGCCGCGCCGCGCCGACGCCCAACCGCAGCTCGATGCCGGCCGCCTCGGCGGCCGCGGTGCCGAGCAGCGTGATCCGGTCGGTGTCCCACGTACCGGCCAACAGCTGCTTGGACAGCGGCGGCTTGTCGTAGGGGAGGTCGGCCTCCTGCCCCACCAGCACGATCCGGCCGGTGAATCCTTCGGTGCGCATCGCCTGCGCGGTGCGTACGCCGCCGACGGAGCTGCCGACCACGACGACGGTGCCGGTGGTCCGGTCCATCAGTCCTCGATGCCCAGCGCGTCGACCGGGCAGCTGCGGGCCGCTTCCTGCACCCGCGGGCGGTCCTCGTCGGCGATCTCCGTCCGGAGCAGCACGACCTTGCCGTCGTCGTCGATGTCGTAGACGTCCGGGGCGCCGGTGATGCAGTTGCCGTATCCCTGGCATGCCTCGACGTCGGCCAGTAGCCGGGCCATGGTGGTCCTCTCTGTGGGGTGGGTCGGGTTCGTCACGAACGCTTTCGCGGCGCGGAGACGCCGGTTCCGCCGTCGGGGTGCACGACGCCGCCGGTGATGCCGCGCGCGCGTTCGGAGGCGAGGAAGACATAGCTCCAGGCGTGGTCCTCGCCGGACAGCGCCACCTGCAGCGGCACCCGGGCGGCCAGCTCCTGCTCCCGGCCGGGGGTGTCACCGAGGCTGCGGTCGGCGGTGCCCAGGCTCGGCAGTCCGCGCAGGTCGGTGCCCACCGTGCCGCCGGGCGCGACGCCGTTGACCCGTACCTCGGGCGCCAGGTCGTGGGCGAGGGCGGTGACCAGTCCGCGGACGGCGAACTTGGAGGACATGTAGAGGACCCCGCCGCGGCCGGGGGAGTAGGACGAGGTCGACTCGGTGAGCAGCACGACCCCGCGTCCGGACTCCTGCAGGTGACCCAGCGCCGCCTTCACCGAGTGCAGGTGGCTCAGGACGTTGGTCCGGAACATCTCGTCGAAGGCGGTGTCCAGGACGTCGGCGTCGAGCTCGGTGATGCTGCGGTAGAAGTCGAACACCCCGACGCAGTTGACCAGGACGTCCAGCCCACCGAAGGCCTCCACCGCGGCTGCGACGGCACGGTCGTTGTCGTGGCGGGTCGTCGCGTCGCCGACGGTGACCGGCACCTCGGGTCGGGCCGCCGCGAGGGCGGCCGACTTCTCGGCGTCCCGTTCGAGGACCGCGACCCGGGCGCCCTCGGCCCGGAACACGTCGACGACCGCGCGGCCGATGCCCGACCCGGCCCCGACGACCAGGGCGCGCCTGCCCTCCAGCCACCCGGTCACGAGTCGACCCCGCTCGGTGCGGGCGGTGTGCCCTCGTCGGGGATCAACGGGGCGAACGGGGTGCCGATCATCGCGGAGAACGTGGCGGTGTTCTGCCAGGTCAGCGACTCGAGCTCGAGCGGGCACAGGGTGACCCACTGCCCGGACTTGGGCGACTCGACCAGCAGCCGCGCCCCGTTGCGGGTGCGGACCAGACGCACCCGGACCTCGGCGAACTCGTTCGCCACCGTGATCGGCTCGCCGGCGGCGTTCTCCAGCAGCTCGGCGTGCTCGGACGCGGCCCGGCGCGCGGCCCGCGCGTCGGCCTGCTCGCCCTCCCACCCCAGCGTCACAGGAAGATCGCCAGGTTCTGCATCCGCATGACCGAGTCGTCGACCAGGATCGTGCGGCGGGCCAGCTTCCAGCCCTCGGGTGTGGAGCGCAGCAGATCCTCGCGCCCGGCGGAGACGAACGAACCCTCGCGGACGTCGCCCCGGTTGCGGAACAGCAGCGTCGCCGACTCCACCACCAGGTGATCGGGGTCGTCGGCGGCGAACGTGCGCACGTTGCTCAGGTGGTGGCGCAGCCGCGACGGGGGGTCCTCGGTCCAGGCGTGCTCGGTGAGGAACCGGGCCACCCGGCGCGAGAGCGAGTACTTGTCCTCGTCGAAGTGGGCCATGCCCGGCGAGGTGTCGTAACCGGCGCCCAGGGCGGTGGTGACCCGTACCGGCATCAGGTAGTGGATGTCGTCGGTGAGCAGGTCGAGCCACTCGCTGTAGGCCTGGGCGTCGAGCAGCCACGCCTCGTCGACCAGCCACTGGTGGGCCGTCAGGTGGCGCTCGTCGCCGAAGCCGATGGTGGTCCCGGTGCGCTGCACGCGGGAGGCGTGCCCGCCGAGGGCGGACCGCGACGAATGCGTCCCGGGACCGGTCGGTGCGGTCGTGGTCGGGTTGTTCATGCCGGGGTCACCGCCTCAGGCTCACCGACGGTCAGGGTGCCGGCGGTCGCCTGTGGGGTCGCCAGATCGTCGGCCCAGCGATGCAGCAGTGCCCGCTGGTTGTACTCGCTGTAGCCCGTGTGGGCCGAGCCCGGGCCGTGGAACTGCTCGGGCGTCAGCTGGGGGACGACCTCGGTGTCGTCCTCGAGGATCCCCATCCGGCTGTTGAGCTGGAGCCGCCGTGCCATCGAGCCGGCGGCGGTGTTGGTGAGCGAGACCCAGTTCTCCACGTCGTCCTGCTCGAACATGCCGGTCGAGCCGAAGCACATCAGATAGGCCTTGTAGGACAACGCCTTGAACTCCTCCGGGGCCTCGGCGTCGACCGCGAACCAGGACAGCACCTCGGTCTCGTCCTCACTGATCGGCTGCCACTGCCGGATCGAGATGAACGGCAGCACGTCGTCCGACTCGGCCACCCGGGGCCAGTTGTGCACGAACGACAGGTTCGGGTAGATCGACGCCGCGCTGATCATGAAGCCGTCGGTGCCGACGAGATCACGCTGATCCTGCGACCACTGCTGCGTCATCCGGTCGACCATCTCCTGGGGGTAGCCGACGTAGCGCAGCCGCTCGTCCAGGGTGCCCGGCGGGAGCTTGTAGGTCGTCCCGCCGCCGGCCCCGGCCCAATAGGTGGCGCCGTCCTTGCGCTTCTCCGCCTTGGGCTCGCGGAACAGGCCGATCTCCACGACCGAGGTGTGGGTCTGCGGGGTGTGGTACATGTCGCCGGCGAAGTTCTCCGCGCCGATCTTCCAGTTCGCCTTGACCCGCCACCGCTGCGGGCCGCGCAGCTCGATGCCGCTGGCGCTCTGCTTGGTGTAGTAGTCCAGGTAGAACCGGAAGTCACCGAGGAACTCCTCCAGCGGAGGAGCCTGCGGGTCCATGCTGAGGAAGATCATGCCGTTGTAGGTGGCCAGGTTCGGGGCCGGCAGCAGCCGCTGACCCTTGCGCTTGAAGCCTGCCTCGCCGCCGTAGGCGTCCTGGTGGAACGGCAGGCCGACGATCCGGCCGTCGTTGCGGTAGGACCAGCCGTGATAGGGGCAGCGGAAGTGTGAGGCGTTCCCCATCTCGGCGCGGCAGACCTGCATGCCCCGGTGCAGACACATGTTGAAGTGCGCGCGGATCTCGCCCTGCTCGTCCCGGGTGACGATGAACGAGTCCTCCAGCACCCTGCGGACCACGTAGTCGCCGGGCCGGGCGATCTCGGACTCGTGCCCGACGAAGACCCACGCTCGGGAGAAGACGCGCTCCTTCTCGAGTTCGAAGATCTCCCGGTCGTTGTAGACGTGCGCGGGGATCATCCCGCGACGCACGGCGTCGAGAACGTCGGTCTGGTCGGTCATCGATCCGTCCCCTCGGGCGCCCGTGGGCCGCCCCGGTGCGTGTTCTGCTTAGAAGAGTCCATCTCTGTTCAGTAGAGCAACTTGCTCTGGGTGCGTCAACCGGGTTCAGCCCTGCAGAGCGACTGTCACGGCCTTGGTCTCGCTGTAGGACAGCAGTTCCTCGACGGACTCCTCACGCCCGACGCCGGAGGACTTCGTCCCGCCGAAGGGGAGTCCCCAGTAGTGGCGGGAGCTGCCGTTGATCCAGACGTAGCCGGCCTGCAGTCGCCCGGCCATCCGGTGCGCGCGGGTGACATCGCTCGTCCACACCCCGGCGGTGAGGCCGTAGTCGGTGCGGTTGGCGATCTCGACCGCTTCGGCCTCTTCGGCGAACGTGAGCACCGAGAGCACCGGGCCGAAGATCTCCTCCATGGCGGCGGGGTTGTCCGGTGCCATGTGGGTGAGCACGGTCGGAGCGACGTACCAGCCCTGCTCGCCGACGGTGTCGGGGCGCCCGCCACCGGCGACCACCTCGGCGCCGGCATCGGTCGCGGCGTGGATCGCACCGAGCGTCTTGTCGTACTGCCTGCGGTCGATCACAGGGCCCATCTGGGTCCCGTCGGTCAGCGGGTGCCCGACCCGGACGGCGCGCACCTGCTCGACCACGGAGGCCAGAACCTCGTCCGCGATCGACTCGTGCAGCAGCAGCCGGCTGGTCGATCCGCAGGACTGTCCGGCGGTGGCGGTGAAGTTCATCCCGGAGACGGCGCTCGCCGCCGCCGCGTCGAGGTCGGCGTCGGGCATGACGACCAGGGCGTTCTTACCGCCGAGTTCCAGGGTCACGTACTTCACGCCGGACTCCGCGGCCTCGCGCTGGATGAGCCGCCCGGTGTCGGGTGCCCCGATGAAGCCGATCCTGCGGATCAAGGAGTGTTTGACCAGCGCCCGTCCGCTGACCGCGCCACGACCCGACACGACGGCGCACAGGTCGGGCCCGAACACCTCGGCGGCGAGCTCGGCCATTCGGAGCGAGGACAACGGCGCCTGGTCGGGAGCCTTGAGGACGACGGCGTTACCGGCGACCAGGGGAGCGGCGACCTTCCCGGCGGCGAAGAACAGCGGATGGTTGAACGGGACGATCCGGCCCACCACCCCGTAGGGTTCCTGCAGGCTGTAGTGCAGGTTCTGCGACAGCGGGTAGGTCGCCCCACCCAGGGCCAGGGCGTGGTCGGCCATGATCTCGAGCAGGGTCGCCGCCGCATCGACGTCGGCCCGCATGACCGGCAGCGGGAACCCGGCATCGACCGCGTCGAGGGTGGCGAGTTCGTCGGTGTGTGCCCGCAGTAGAGCCGCGAACTCGCGCACCGTCGCCGCGCGCGCCCTCGGCGGGAGCGATCCCCAGGCGCGCTGTGCCCCGGCGGCGGCCACCACGATCCGGTCCACCTCCTCGACCGAGCAGTCCGGGGCGTCGGTCAGGATGCCGCCGGTCGTCGGGTCCTCCACCTCGTAGCGGGCCGTACCGCCCAGCGGCCGACCGCCCAGGAGAACCTCGAAACGGCCGTCGACGACGGCGCGAGGGGTGTCGGACACGGTCATGGGTGAGTCCTTCCGGAAGAACGAGCCGGCGGCGTGTCGTCGCCGACGTGCGGCAGGAGGAGGTGTCTCCCCGGGTCGGCTCAGCTCGTGGGCAGGACGAACAGGAGCCACGTGATCACCGGTGCCGTCACCACCATCGCCGCGCCCCAGCCGAGCATCGTGCGGAACAACGGCCGCCGCTCCTGCTCCGGCGCGGTGGCCAGGGTCAGTGCTCCGACCGAGGAGAAGGGGGTGGAGTCGACGACGGTCGCGGAGATCGACAGCGCGATGATCATTCCGGTCACACCGACCTCGCCCTGGACGAGGAACGGCACCGCGAGCGGGATGAGGACTCCCAGCAGGCCGGCGCTGGAGCCGAACGCGGACGTGAACGCGCCCACCAGGCAGAGCAGGTACGCGGTGAGCAGCGGCGCACCCAGCGCGGCGATCCCGCCGCCGATCACGTCGACCGTGCCGTAGCGCTGCAGTGCCCCGACGAAGGTCACGATGCCGCAGATGAGCAGCACCACCGACCACACGATCCGCTTGTCGGCCAGCTGGAAACGGGACGGGAACGTCAGGTGCAGCAGCGCCGCCGCGATCAGGGCCAGGAACCCGATCTCCAGGTCGAGGACGAGGGCACCGACGGCGACGGCGACGATGACGACGATCGTCACCATCTGGTCCAGGCGCAGCCGGGTGCGATCCGGGACGTCCAAGGACGGCCTCGTGGAGGTCGTGCCCGAGGCCGCCCCGCCGTGCCCGGCGTCGACCGCGCTGCTCGTCGCATCGCCATCGGCCACATGCGTCCCGGCGCTGCCCGCGCGGACGAGCGCAGCGACGCTCGTCGCCTGCTCGTGACGCCGGCGCAGCAGGTCACGACCGCCGAAGCAGAGGTAGATCACGACGGCCAGCATGATGTTGTACGCCGCGTTGCCGAGGAAGAGTTCGGCGGCGGAGACCTGGAGTCCGTTGTTCTCGGCGGTCTGGCGGACGATGACCGCAAGGCCGTTGAGCGGCGAGAAGTTCCCGAGGCACGAGCCGTGCATGACCATCAACGCCGCCATCCGGCGGTCGATCCCGTAGCGCTCACCCAGGCGCATGCACAGCGGGGCCAGCATGGCGACGCCTGCCGGGCCGAGTGCGCCTGCCGTGGTCGGGATCGCGGAGAAGGCGAAGATCAGCCACGGGACCAGGACGGGGCGGTCGCCCACCAGCCCGATGGCTCGATCGACCAGCCACTCCAGGGTCCCGTTCACCGCGGCCAGGCCGAACAGGTAGGTCACCCCGACCAGCAGGACGAACAGATCGGGGGGGAATCCCGCGATCGCCTCGTCGGGGCTCTCGCCGACGACGAGGGTGCCGACGAGGAATGTCGCGATCAGTGCGAGTGCGCCGATGTTGACCGGTCGGACTGTGCCCACGATGAACACGAGTACGAGGGCCACGACGCCGATGACGTGGATGGACACGGCTCTCCCGCCGACGGTGGGTCGCGCGGCGACCGGGACGGCACGGTCCCGCCCTTCGAGGTTGTTCGCCGCAGGAAGGAAACTTCCTCTGTGATGCAGAAGGACTTTCTGCCAAACTCACGACTGTGTCAATACACACGGGAAGCCCGGCGACAGGGGGATCCATGGAGATCGAGGACGGGGCCACGGCTCGGACGGGGGCGGACCTCGTCGTCGAGTGCCTGGCTGCAGAGGGGGTCGACCTGGTCGCCGGGGTGCCGGGGACGACGGTCATGGACCTGATCGACAGTCTGGCCCGCCAGCAGGCCGTCCGGTTCGTCTCGACCCGTCACGAGCAGGTGGCGGGGTTCCTGGCCGATGGTGTGTCCCGGTCCGGTGCGGGGGTCGGGGTCTGTCTCGTCTCCCGTGGCCCTGGAGCGGCCAACGCCGCGATCGCCGTGCAGAACGCCTACGACGAGTCGGTGCCGCTGGTGCTGCTGGTCGGGCAGGTGTCTGCCGGGGTCGTGGAGCGCCGCGCGTTCGAGGAGTCCGACGTCGTCGCCACGTTCCGGCCGATGAGCAAGTGGGCCGTCGAGATCCATCAGGCGGAACGGGTACCGGAGCTGCTGCAACGTGCCGTCCGCACGGCCGTCGGTGGCCGCCCGGGACCTGTCGTGGTGTCGCTGCCGCTGGACGTGTTGCAGGACGTCGTGGACGACGCTGTCCGCCCGGCCGTGCGCTCACGGAACCACCCGCCGGGCCCGGCTCCCGCGGCGGTGCGGGACGCGGTCGCGCTCCTGCGCGACGCGGAGCGCCCCGTGGTGCTGGTCGGCGGTGGTGGTGGCGGGGACCCGGCCGCCGTGCTCGAGCTCGCCGACCGGCTCGGAGCTCCGCTGCTCACGACATGGCTGCGGCAGGGCTCCGTCCCGCACGACCATCCCGCGTTCCTCGGTGCGCTGGGCTACGGCGCGCACTCGGTGACCGAGGACGTGGTCCGCGACGCCGACGTACTGGTCGCGCTGGGCTGCCGGTCCTCCGAGTTCACGACCAAGCGGTGGACCCTGGTGTCGTCGGACACCCGGCTGGTCCACGTCGACGTCGACCCGGAGGAGCTCGGGCGGGTGTACCTGCCGGAGGTGGGCATCGTGGCCGACGCCGCGCTCGCCGCCCGGGCGCTGACCGAGGCTGTGGACGGGACTGCACCGGACCTGGCCGCGCGCCGCGCCGATCGCCGCAGTGCTCTGCGGGAGTCGTACGAACGGGCGTCCTCCCTCTCCTCGCCCGCGCTGGCCGACGACGATCCCGCCGGGGGCGTGAGCAGTGTGGCCGCGGTGTCCGCCCTGCAAGGGATCGCCGACACCGACGGCGTCCTGCTCGTGCAGGACGCGCCCAGCTTCGGCCCGTGGAGCCACCGCTACCTGCACCTGCACCGCCCCGGGTCGTTCTTCGGCTCTGCGGGCGGGGCGATGGCGTGGGGCCTTCCCGCCGCGATGGGGCTGGCGCTGGCCCGCCCCGGCCAGCGCGTGGTCGCGGTCAGCGGGGACGGCAGCTTCTGGATGGTCGCCCAGGACTTCGAGACCTGTGTCCGGGAGTCGATCCCGGTCGTCAACGTCGTGATGAACAACAGCGCCTACGGCAACACCCGCGACCGGCAGCGGGCGGCGCATGCCGGGCGCTATCTCGGGGTCTTCTACGGCAATCCCGACCTGGCCGAATTCGCCCGGTCCCTGGGCGGTTACGGCGTACGGGTGACGGCCGACGACGAGCTCGGCCCGGCGCTGGAGAAGGCCCTGGCCCAGGACGGACCGGCGATCGTGGACGTCGTCCAGGACCAAGTGTACGGGCTGCCGCCCGGGCTGCTGCCCCCGGCAGCCCGCTGAGTCCGCCGTGTCGGAGACGCTGCGGCTCCCGGTGACGGTGTCGGCCACCCGCCGGCCTCTGCCCGGGCGTCACGAGCAGCTCCACGCCTGGGCGGCGGAGCTCGGCGCCGAGGCTTCCCGCGTCCTCGGCCACCTGGACTCGCAGGTCGAGCGCCACGACGACGGTGCCGTCACGGTCGCGTTGGTCTTCGACAGCGCGGCCACGCTCGCCGTCTGGGAGGCGAGCGCCTCGCGGGCCCGGTGCCTGGCTGCCGCCGACCTGCTCACCGACGGGGCACCGGCCCCGGTCACCGTCGGCCGGGCGCAGCCTTCCGGTGCGCCGCCCCGGTGGCGGACGGCCGTGGTGGTCTGGGCCGGCTTGTTCCCGTTCTCTTTGGTGTTCACCGCCACCGCCGGCCCGGTCGTGACGACGTTGCCGGTGCTCGCCCAGTCCCTGGTCACCAGCATGGTGCTCGTCCCGCTGGCGGTGTACGTCGGCATTCCGCTGGTCAACGCGATGCTCCGTCGGTGCGGTCGTTGACCCGCCCTCCCGGCGGTGCTCACCGACTCCGGCAGTCGCACGAACGACGGCGACGAGCCCGACCCGGATCCGCCCCCCGAAGGAGCTGCACATGATCTGCGAGGAAGACATGACCTGCGAGACGAGCGGGCGACGCGCCGCGGGGCGCCCCGGACCCGGAGGTCCCCGATGAGCCGCGTCCCGCTCACCCTGGCCTGCTGGGACTACGACCGGACCCGCGCGCTGGCCGACGGCACCGTCCGGCCCGACGGCGTCGACCTCACCTATCTGAGCCTCCCGGTCGAGGAGACCTTCTTCAGGATGCTCCGGCACCGGGAGTTCGACGCAGCAGAGATGTCACTGGGGTCCTATGCGACCGCAGTCGCGGCCGCACCGGACGCCGGCGGTCTGATCGCGATCCCGGCGTTCCCCTCGCGATCGTTTCGGCACCACGGCATCTACGTGAACGGCGACAGTGGGATCGAGAACCCGTCGGACCTGGTCGGCCGCACGGTCGGCGTGCCCGAGTACCAGCTGACGGCCGTGGTGTGGATCCGCGGGATCCTGGCCGACCGGCACGATGTCCCGGTGGCGTCGGTGCGGTACCGGACCGGTGGCATGCACTCGCCGGGCCGGGTCGAGAAGCAGGCCCTGGACCTGCCGCCGGAGATCGACGTGGCACCCATCGCTCCGGACCGGACGCTGGTGGACATGCTCGTCACCGGTGAGATCGACGCGCTCTACGCACCCCGCACGCCACGCCCGGTGCTCGAGGGCCGGCCCGAGGTGCGACGCCTGTTCGCCGACCCCCGCGCGGTCGAGGAGCAGTACGCCCGGGACACCGGGATCTTCCCGATCATGCACACCGTGGTCCTGCGGCGGGACGTCTACGAGGCGCGGCCCTGGCTGGCCGGTTCCCTGCTCAGTGCGTTCGAGCAGGCCAAGTCGCTCTCGATGGCGCGCATGGCGGAAACGGCGGCGAACCCCTACGCCGTCCCCTGGCTCTACGACGAGGTCGAGCGGACCCGAACGCTGCTGGGCCGGGACTTCTGGCCCTACGGCCTCGATGCGAACCGCCGGACGCTGGACGTTTTCCTTCGCTATGCATACGAGCAGGGCCTGACCGGCCGCCAGCTCGCCCCCGCTGAGCTCTTCGCGCCCGAGACACACGAGGCCTACGTCATCTGAACTGCGTGGCCGCTTCGTGGAGGCCATCGAGCAGACGACCGGTGTGGAGCCTCCGCTCGGGTAGGTCCGTTCAGCCCGGGCGGCGGCAGGGTGAAGTCGGCCAGCACGGCGTGGACACCCCCCTCGAGGTGGTGCCCACCGGACCTCGGCGGGCATGGTGCATGCCGTGTCGGGCTGTGCTCGACGGCTCGCGTGGGCGAGGGCTCTCTGCCCGGAGGTCCGCCGTGGCGCTCAGTCGAACGCTGACGCGGTACCGCAGGAGGGACGCGAGATGGAGGGGCCATGCGCGATCCGAACTGGGTCTCTCTCAGCGCTGCGCTCGGGCTGGCCGGCAGCACCCGCTACGCCATCGGATTGGACACGAGTTCACACCCGCGAGCGGGTCGGCTGAGATCCGGTGTGTTCCTACTCCGTGGCCTGGTCGACCACGGCGGCCTGGAGCGTGACTACGCCCGTACCGCACCTGTCTCGACCTACCTGTTCTCCGATCCCCAGCACCCACCTTGAGCGGTGAGACGGTGTCCCGCCCGACCGCGGCCCACGGCTCCGACGTCGTATGCACCCTTGCCCTCCCCGGCCAACCGTCCACACCGGCACCGGCCGGCAACAGCTGGACGTGCAGATGATCGCCTACTGGGCCGCCTTCGCCCGCACCGGCGACCCGAACGGGCCCGTGCCTCCCCGGCATGGCCGGCCACCACCCCGACCTTCGTCCCGACGCTCGAACGGACCGCGGCACCGGGACCCGGCCCGGTGTGCCGATGACAGGTGGGTCGAAGAGCGAACGACGTTCCTCCCTTCGTAGGGGCGTGGTCCTCCGCCGGAACGATGCGCAGAATCGGATGAGATCAATACCGTGCGTCCCATGTCGCGAACCCGTCGGACCGCGGTCGGTGGGGTCTCCCCGACACCGGATTCGGAGCGCCTCCTGGCGCCGGATCTGGCGCGGGGGGTGATGCTGCTGCTCATCGCCCTCGCCCACTCCCGGATGCTGCACGCGGGCGGGAACCTGCTCGCCAGGCCTGCCGGTGGCGGCCCGGTGGACGTCGCCGTGCAGTGGCTCCTGACCTCCGTCGTCGACGGGCGGGCCGCGCCCCTGTTCGGGCTCCTGTTCGGCTACGGCCTCGTACAGATGACCCGGCGCCAGACCGGCCCGGGCGGGGACCCCGCGAACGCGCGGCGGCTGATCCGCCGGCGCGGTGCCTGGCTGGTCGTGTTCGGCATCGCCCACGTCGTCCTGCTCTACAGCGGTGACATCATCGGTTCCTACGGCGTGTTCGCCCTGCTGTTCGCCGGTGTGGTGACCTGGTCGGGCCGTCGGCTGTGGACGGTGTTCGTGGTCACGCTCGTGTTCGGGGTCGCGTCTGCTACTGCCCTGCAACAGTTCGCCGCGGACGCTCCGCTGGCCGTCGGGGCGACCCTGCTCGACAGCGCGGTGCTGCGCACGTCTGCCCTCGTGGTGCTGCCCCTCGCCGGGGTGAGCGTCGCGCCCGCGGTACTGATCGGGGTCTGGGCCGGCCGGATGCGGCTGCTCGAGCAACCCGACCGCTACCGGCGTCTCCTGACCAGGATCGTGCTGGTCGGTTTCCCGGTGGCGGTGCTGGGCGCGCAGCCGGTCGCGCTGCAGGCGGTGGGTGTGTGGGCCCCGGACTCGGTCGTGGCCGGTGTGCTGGCCGAGGCGACGTTCGCGGCGACCGGTATCGCCGGGGGGCTGGCCTTCACGGCCGCGATCGCGCTCGTGGCGGACCGCCTCGGCCGGCGGCGCGGACCGGTCACGAACGCGTTGGTCGCCTGCGGTCGCCGGTCGATGACGTTCTACATCGCGCAGTCGCCGGTCTGGTTCGTCGCCACCGAGCCGGCGTTGCTCGACCTCGGCGGCCGGCTCGGCGCCGCCGCGGCTGCCGCGGTCGCCGTCGCCACCTGGATGGCCACCGTGGTCGTCGCCGCTGCTCTGGATCGCGCGGGCCGGCGGGGGCCGGCCGAGGCCCTGCTGCGCCGCCTCACTTACGGCGCCGGGCGGGCTGCTCCACGCCCGGCGACTGCCTGACCACGTGCGCAGGGCGCGTCAGCAGCCCTGCGTGTTCCGGAGCTGCGGGCGGTACGAGTCCGCACCGCGACGCGGAGCGGACGGCGGGTGGCGGCGCGTGCGCTCAGGACCCACCGGAGCGCAGCGTCCGGAGGTAGGGTGCTGCGCTCGGCGGCACGCCAGGCACCCTGACGACGCGCCCGTCGATCAGCTCGAGCCGCACCACCTCGTCCCCGGGACGTGGGTCGAGTACCGCTGCCACCCGGCACCAGGGCAGGGCCGTGCCCGACAGTACGAACCGGATGCCCCTGTCGGAGACGACCGCCACCGGCACCAGCCACAGCGCTGCGATGATCACCACGGTGATCGGCGCGAGCACCAGCCATGCCGACGTGTTCTGCAGGATCGACAGGTAGATGCCAACCGCCAGGGGTGCCCCGACGAGCATCGTGAACCAGCTGCGGGTATATCGCGCGCCCCAGTACGTCCTGCGGCCGGGATTCGGCTTGTCTTCCATCGTCGCCTACCGCCGGGTCCCTGCGGCCGAGGTCGGTTCCGGCAGACATCCCGAACGCGGCGGACCGGACCGTCGCACCACAGCCGGAGGACGGTCCATGTCGTGATCCCGGGTCGCGCTCCGATGCAGGCCGGCGTTGTACCGACGCGAGAGGCGGTCTCGTGCCGCCCGGGCACCGCAGGCGCGGGCGTCGGACCGACCGGGCGGCGTGCTGACGGGCTCGCTCCCCGTGGGCTTCCGGCTCCTGGTCCACATCGTCGTCCTGTACCCGCGACAGCGGGGAGTATCGCCGAGAACGGCGGTGCATCCGGTCACCGGGCGCCGGTCGAGGTGCCGGGGCGCGGCAGGAACCGGTGGTGCAGCGGGGCGGCCCCAGCGCCTTCCTGGCTCCATGGCAACGGGATACCGTCGCGGTCGCCGCCGGGCTCGGCCGGCCGCTGGTCGGCCTTGTCGTCGGAGGTGACGACGGTGGGGTCCGTGGTCACTGTTCCGGTGGTGGCCGCTGCCGAGGCGGCGCGGCGGGCGAGAAGTCGCACGGGGACGGACATGGAGGATCGGGTTCCGGGCCTCGGCTACGTTCGCGCAGGGTGCGGCTCGGTGGCACCACGTGTGCGGCGCGGTAGTAGGCCGCGAACCGCGACGGGTCACCGGAACCCACCTCGTGGCGATCTCGGCGACGGTCGCGGTGCGCCGGTCTGCGGCGATCAGGTCGCGGTGGGCGCGATCCAGACGTACCGGGTTGCGGCCGGGCGGAACCCGGATGGTCCTGGGCTCGTGCCGTGAGGTGTGGGCCGCGACGATTCGGGTAGCTGCACGGCACCGGGTCGAGTACAAGCTCGCCGTTCCGCCCGGAGCGCTCCGCGCGCGACGGACCTGTGCTGGGAGCCGACCATGGAGAATCTCGGATCTGTGACCCACGGCGGTCGTACCTCACCGCCCCGACCGGGCGCGGAGCGACCGTTCGTGACCCACCCTCATGACGGCACGACGGTCATCCGGACACGGGGCCATCTCGACTCGGCCTCCGGTGGCCGGTTGTTGCGCCTCCTCGATGCGGAGATCGAGATGGCCCGGGCCGGTCACCGACGGCTCGACATCGTCGTCATCGACGTGTCGGCGTCGGACACGATCAGCCGAGGTGGCCCCGAGGCGCTCGCGCACGCGCTTCATGCCTGTAGCCGTCGTCGGATCGGCTTCGCCGTGGCCGGGACCTTCGACCTGCGTTTCCTGTCGCCCGCCGCGCAGCGGAGGTTGGCTGCGCTCACCTGGTACCCGACCGTCGAGGTCGCCATCACCTCCGTCACCGGGCGGAGGTGACGTTCCCGGCGGATGTCCGCCGGCGCCGGTCAGGCGCACTCCACCCGGTTGCGGCCCGCGCGCTTGGCGGGGTGGAGCGCCGCGTCGGCCTCGGTCAGCCCTGGACGGGTGCACCCCGTCGCGGGTGACGGTTGTCCCGGGCTGGCTCCGCGATCAGCTGCGTGGTGTCGATCGGCGCCTGGGTATCGACGCCGAACTGGTCGTCACCGCACTCATCGCCAACGCTCATGATCACGGGGGGTGGGGTGGACATCGTCCGCATCTACGTGCATCGCCGACCTGTCCAGGTGCGCGTGGAGGTCGATGACGGGCTTCCGCAGGCATCACCGACGGTCGGCCGGTCGCGGCTGGGTGGATTCGGCGGACGCGGGCCGGCCATCGTCGACTCGGTGGCCAGCTGGGGTGTCGTGCGCCGGTTGCGGGACCAGACGGTGTGGGCCACGGTCGGTCCCCGGCAGAACCGCGGAGTCGGGGGAGGGGACCGATGAGGCTGCCGGCGCGGATCTGTCCGCCGGAGGTGCTGCCGCTACCCGACGGCGCCCGGTTCGGCCAGGTCGGGGCCGTGGCCGTTCCGGGGCTCGGCCTGTCGGTCCGCGGGTGGGAGCCGACGCTGTCGTGCCTGGGTCTGCCGTTCCCGGCGACGGCGCTGGCGCTGCCCGCCTACGGGGTGCCCGCCTCGCCGCGGGCGCCGCTGGACCCGCGGTCGTCGGCGCGGCGGCTGCTGCGGCGGATGGACGACCTCGGGATCGGATCCGCCGTGCTGCTCGGCCACTCGGCGAGCTGTCAGGTCGTCGCCGAGGTGGCTCGTTCCGCCCCGGGTCGGGTGCCTGCCCTGGTGTTGGTGGGCCCGACCGCGGACCCGCGTGCCGGGAGCTGGGCTGCGTTGGTGCGGGGGTGGCTGCGCAACGTGGTGGCCGAGCGCCCGGGGCAGGTGCCGCAGCTGGTGCGCGACTACACCTACAGCGGCATGGTCAGCTTCGTTCGCGCGCTGGAGGCCACGCGGCGCCACCCGTTGTCCGATGCGGTCGGCGGGTTCGGTGGGCCGGTACTGCTGCTGCGCGGCGTTCGCGACGGGATCTGCTCGGCCGACTGGCTCGTCCGGCTCGCCGCCTCCGCCGCGGCGGCCGAGGTCGCCGACGTCGCCTCGGCGGCGCACATGGCGCCGCTGACGCACGGCGCCGAGATGGCCGCGGCGCTGCGCCCGTTCCTCGCCTCCGCCGGGAGCGTTCGGCCGAGACCCGAGCCGCAGCCGGCCCGCTCGGCGTGACCCGCACGGCCACTCCATGTCCCGATGGCGGACGACCACGACCATCCCGAGCTGAACTTCGACCCGCCCGACGACACCGAGGTCTGGCTGGAGTGGCGCGGGCCGCGAGGGGTGGCCCCCGCGGCCCGCGTCCGGTGCTCAGCGGCTCCCGGCGCGCGTGCGGCGCGGATCCGGGGCGGCCTCATCCGGGAGGCGGCGCAGGAATTCCGCTTCCAGCGCGAGCATCCGGGTGGTGTGGACCTGCAACGCGTCCTCGGTCCCACCGAGGACGGTGTCGTGGCGGGTTGTGTGCAGGTGGGTCATCTCGCGGCGCAGGTCGTCGTCGGCGAGGTCGAGCGGGGCGACGCCGTGAGTGGCCGCTGCGTCCTCGCCGGACGTGCCGACGTCTGCGTCGCAGGCGTCCGAGGAGGCACCGCCGTCGGGACGCAGCCCGGGCGGAGCGGTCATGACAAGCGCCTACCCGGTACCCGCCGCCGTAGGCCCGGCCACACCGCGGCCGGAAACGCGCCGCGCCCGTCGCGCGGACGGGACTCTCGTCGTCACCGGTTCAGTAACGCAGCCGCCCCGGGAACGAGCGTGGAACGACGACGGGAATCAGGCGTGCTGAGCCGGCGGTATGGGCAACGACGGCGCGTGGCGGTGTCCGCCTCAGGAGCCGGCCGGTGAACCCGGAGCGCTACCGATCCCTGCGCGCCGAGGTGCTCGCCGCCGCGCCCTCGAACGGCGCCGGCCCGAGGACGTGCAGCTGACCACGGGGAAGGGTCCCTGCGTCGACGCGCTGCGTAGCGGCCGTCCGGTCCTGGTTCCCGACCTGGGCCTCGACCCGCGGTGGCCCGCGTTCGTCGCTGCCGCCCGCGAGCACGGCGTGTCCGCCTACGCCCTGGACCTCCCACCGGAGGAGGCCCTGCTGCTGATGCGCGCCCGGGCCTTCGCCGACGGCACCACCGTCGACGCCCTCGCCCGGGCCCTCGCCGACCGCAGGCTCCCTGCCCGGCTGGAACCGCCGGACGCAGGGACCGACCGACGACCGCGGGCGATCGCCCCGGTGTGCCACCGTGGGCCGGCGGCGCACCTGCCGGCCGCAGCGTGGGGCGTGGAAGGAGCAGGACATGCAGCAGTGCGTGCCCGACGAGGGCGGCATGCCGGCCGAGCAGCCGCAGCGGGCGGTGGACCGCCGCGCCCGCATCGAGCAGGCCGTGGGGTGGTCGGCCCAGCAGCACGACCTCCCCCGGAGCGGGCGCACGTGCTGCTGCGCGAGGCGGCGGACCGCCGTGGCGAGACTGTCGCCGACTGGCGGACGCCGTGCTGCGTCGCGACGACGTGCTCGGGCCGTCCTGAGAACGCGCGCCGCGCCGCGCCGCGGGGTGACCGCCGCGCACCGGGGTCAGGGGCGGTTCCCGGTCGCCGGGTGTCCGACGACCAGCGGGTCCGGTGTGGCGACGACGGCGACGTCCTTCGCCGGGTAGTCGAGCCCGGAGAGCAGGCAGCGCATCGCCTCGATCCGCCCGCGGCGCTTGTCGTCGGAGTCGACGATCGTCCACGGCGCGTGCTCGGTGTGGGTGCGCTCGAACATCGCCTCCTTGGCCGCGGTGTAGTCCTCCCACCGCGCCATTCCGGCGGGGTCGACCGGGCTGAGCTTCCACTGGCGCAACGGGTCCAGCACCCGGATCACGAACCGGGTGCGCTGCTCGGCGCGCGACACGGAGAACCACAGCTTCAGGAGATGGATGCCGTCCTCGACCAGCGAGCGCTCCAGGCCGGGGACCTCGCGTACGAAGCGCTCGTACTCGTCGTCGGTGCAGAAACCCATGACCCGCTCGACGACGGCCCGGTTGTACCAGGACCGGTCGAACAGCACGATCTCCCCGGCTGTGGGCAACTGCTCCAGGTACCGTTGGAAGTACCACTGCCCCTGCTCGGTGGGCGTCGGCTTGTCGAGGGCGACGACCCGGGCGCCGCGCGGGTCGAGGTGCTCGGTGAAGCGCTGGATGGTGCCGCCCTTGCCGGCGGCGTCGCGGCCCTCGAACAGCACGACGACCCGGGCGCCGGAGTCCTTCACCCATGACTGGAGCTTCAGCAGCTCGATCTGCAGGGCGCGTTTGGTGCGCTCGTAATCCTCGCGCGGCATCCGCTCGGTGTAGGGGTACTCCTCACACCACGTCCGGACCTCCCGGCCGTCGGCGTCGACGAGGACCCCGTCACCGTCGACGTCGTCGTGCACGCTCCAGGTGTGGGTGTCGTCGAGCAGGTCGACGGTCCGCAACGCCTCCCGAAGCTCACGCCGGGTCGACGCGGACCGCCCCGCGACGTCGGGCAGCCCGCGGAAGCCGTCCACCGCCTGTCCGATCGACGTCATGGCACCCCTTTCTCCGTCTCCGTGCGGAGGTACCCGGCCCCGGCCGGGCGAATCGTCCGGAATCGCCCCGCCGCCCCATCCGTGCAGGACCGCTCGCGAGCGGGTAGCCGTGACGGGTGAACCCGCGACGCATCCTGGACCCCGCGCGGCACGACGAGTCGCTACGCGCGCTGCTGCTCGGCCTGGAACTGTCCGGCCTCGACGACGGCACCCTGTGGTCGAACTACCTGGCCCTCGGCGGCACCCGAGGGCCGGACGGTCTGTCCGCGCTGCTGCGCGGGGAGCACCCGATGTCCGCGCTGGAGCACGACGTGATCGCCCAGGTCCTGAACGAGACGTTCCTCGACCAGGGTGCGGACCATCCGGTGCCCTACGCCGACGAACTGCCCCGCTCCTGACGCCGGGCCACGGCGTCCTCGACGACCCACCGCGCCACGTCGGCCAGCTTCATGTTGGTCTCCTGCGAGCTGGTGACCAGGCGGCGGAACGCGGCGTCGTCGTCGAGCCCGAAGCGCTCGATGAGCACGCCCTTCGCCCGGCCGATGATGTCGCGGCTCTCCAGCGCCCGCTGCAGGTAGGCGGTGTGCTCGGCGCCGTGCAGGAGCATCGCGGCCTGCACCGCGAAGAGCCCGGCGACGGCGTGGGCGGTGTCGCCGAAAGCATGCGGGTTCTGGGCGTAGAGGTTGAGCGCTGTGTGTGGGCCGGTCCGGTGAGCCAGTCCGGTCGACACGATCGAGCGGTAGCCCAGCCGCGTGGCTCGCGGTGCGAACCGCGGCCAGCGCGCCGCGTCGGGGCCCGCGAGGTCGTCGGCGTGCACCACGCCGGAGGCAGGGGGACGGTCGGCGGCGTCCACGCAGGGTCCCTCGCCGAGCCGGCTCTGCGTGGTGTCGAGCCGAGCGATTCGGGGAGTGCTGGGATGGTGCGACGTGACCCGCCGCCCGTGGGTGCGGGAGATGCCGCCGCCCTCGGCGCCGGGCACGGTCGCGACCGCGGCGGTGACGATGCCGCGCAGCGCGTCGTCGAGGTCGGTGATGTGGCGGGCGGACACCAACCCGGCCGCTGCATCGCGCAGCTCGGCGAGGACAGCCTCGGTATCGGGGGGCACGGTCATAGCGGGCACCTCTCCGTGTGCCGGGTGGTCCCGGAGTCGTCGTGTGCGGTGTCGCGGTCGAGGGCCTCGGCGATCGCCTCCCGGGCGTGGGCCCCGATCAGGAGCCCGGTGTGTCCACCCGGAACCTCCATGTTCACCGCCTGCGGATCGGTGCATACGCGCGGCGGGGCGACCCGGTCACCACGGCTGTAGATGCAGGTGAACGGCACCGTCGCGGGTACCGGTGCGCGTTGGGCGTCGCGGAACCCGCGGCAGCACCGTCCCACGAGGCATGCGGTTCGGGCGACCCCCGTGAGGCCGGCGGTCCCGACGCTGGTCAGCGCGGCGACGGTGACGAGCATCGGCGCGCGCAGCCCGACGAGGCGGAACGGCGTTCCGACCGTGATCAGGCCGGACACGAGTTCCGGACGGCGGTGGGCGAGGGCGCGGGCGAACTGCCCGCCGCGGCTGTGTCCGACCAGGCGCACCGGTCGCCCGGTCGCGTCGGCGAGTTCGGCGAGCTGTAGCTCCAGTCGGTCGGTGGTGGCGCGCCCGCACCCCAACCCGGCACCGACGGCGGCCGCGACCACGGGATGGCCGCGGGCGCGCAGCCAGCCCGCGAGCGGGCGCAGGAACGGGGCTGTGGTGCCGAAACCGCCGAACAGCAGGACCGGATCGCGGTGGACGTGCAGGTCGGGCCACGCAGCCGGTTCGGCGGCGGGCATCGTCAGCTCGCCGGCCTTCTCCAGACCTGCGGCGACGAGAGCGGTGAGCACACGGACCTCCGGTCGGGGCCCTCCGCCTACCCGGCACGCCCGGACGCATGCGTGGCGCCGGAACGCGGTGGGGCGCGCCGACACGACGACGGGTGGGGTCCGGACCGTCCGGCTTCGCCTCGCACTGCAGCAGCTCGGTGTGTCGGAACACGTGTCGACCTCCTGGCCACTCGGGTCGCCGCCGGTTCCTGCGGCGGGGCCCTCCTACCCGGGAGCGACAGGATGATTCCGATGACCGTCATCCGTCCCGGATCCGTTTGGCGGTGCGCGTCCGGTACGCGGCCCGTCGCACTGCGGCGCCGTCCTCGAGCCCGGACCCGATCGCGCCGGCCACGGTGCCGACGACGGTCGCCATCAGCGCGGTGGCCAGGTAGTCGCCGAACCCGGCCCGGTGCCCGATCTCCTGTCCGAGGTAGTCGGGGGTCACGATCACCAGGAGCGCGGCCAGCGCGAGCGCGAACAGGACGGCGGTGTAGGCGGCGACGCCGAGCACCACGGTGACCACGGTCGCCGAGTTCCGCAGCCCGGTGCTGGGCCGGTCGCGCCGGCGCGGGTCGCCGCGGCGCTCCCACAGGCCGTGCCCGACGACCAGCCAGCCCCCGTGCACCATTACTGCGCCGGCCAGGGCCACCGCGAGCCGCCAGCCGGGCATCGAGGCCGCGAGCGTCCAGATACTCGGGTAGAGCACACCGAACCAGCAGGCGCAGCGCGCCGCCCCGGCGGGCGGGCACGGTGCCGGTGGAGCCGGACCCGGGGTCGAGATGTTGGGCGGCCATCGTCGTCACCGCGTCGCCGACGGCGCGCCGGGCGCGGTCGCGCAGCCGCAGTGAGCCGAGTGCGGGCAGCGACACGACGGCGACGCAGTCGTCGGCGACATCGGCCACGACCGTCCGCCCGCCGGAACGCAGCGGCACGTCGGTGAGGCAGACGGCGAGGTCCCAGCCGGTGTCGGCGACCCGCTCGCGGGCCTTGTCGATCAGGTCGGTGTCCGGGCTGCCGAGTGACTCGAACGCGTCCCGGCCGGTGACGACGGTCCAGCCGACCGCCCGCCCCGCCACCTCGCCGGGCAGCTCGTCCTGCAGCCGCGGCGCGATGTCGCGAGCGACGTCCTCGGCGAGGTCGGGGTCGGCGAGCAGCCCCACCACCAGCCATTCGCGACCCGCCGTCTCCCCGTCCGGGCCGTCGTCATGAGCCGGTCCTGTCATGGGGTGGCGCCTCCCCGGGGCCGACCGCGCGAAACCCGGCATGGGGTCGTGTCCGCGGGCACCGGGCGGCACGGGACGACCGACGCCCGGCTGGTGTCGACCAGCGCCTCCCTCGACGTCGATCACCCGGCGGCCGGAGCGGACGTCCGCCCGGGACACCCGGGGACCCACCCGTCGGACCGGCGGGGGTTTGGGGCGGTGGTGACCGGGCACACGGGCGGGTGTGGGAATGCGTGAGTGGATCGAGTCCTGGCCGGTCGCCCGGCAGCTGACCGGCACCGACCCGCTCGGCCGGGGCGTGGCGTCCCGATCGGCGGGCACCGACCGCACGGTCGCCCGGACCGTCGAGGCCGACGGCGTCACCAAGTCGATCTGCCCGTTCTGCGCGGTCGGGTGCGGGCAGAACGTCTTCACCCGCGGCGGGCGGGTCACCCACGTCGAGGGTGACCCGGACTCACCGATCAGCCGCGGACGGCTCTGTCCCAAGGGCTCCTCGACGCTGTCGCTGGTCACCTCCCCGCAGCGGGTCACCACGGTGCGCTATCGGCGCCCGCACGGCACCGAGTGGGAGGACCTCGACCTCGACACAGCGCTGGACATGATCGTCGATCGGGTCGTGGAGACCCGTGAGCGGACGTGGCAGGACGTCGACGAGGAGGGCCGGCACCTGCACCGCACCATGGGCATCGCGAGTCTCGGAGGAGCGACCCTCGACAACGAGGAGAACTACCTCATGAAGAAGCTTTACACCGCCCTCGGCGCGGTCCAGGTGGAGAACCAGGCCCGTATTTGACACTCCTCCACGGTTCCCGGTCTGGGAACCTCGTTCGGCCGTGGTGGGGCCACCAACTACCAGCAGGACCTGGTCAACTCCGACTGCATCGTCATCCAGGGCTCGAACATGGCCGAGGCCCACCCGGTGGGCTTCCAGTGGGTCATGGAGGCGAAGCGACGCGGCGCGACCGTGATCCACGTCGATCCGCGGTTCACCCGCACCTCGGCCGTGGCGGATGTGCACGTGCCGTTGCGCGCCGGCACCGACATCGCGTTCCTCGGCGGGCTGATCCGGCACGTCCTGGAGACCGGGGCGTACTTCGAGGAGTACGTGAAGGCCTACACCAACGCACCGATGCTCGTGTCCGAGGAGTTCCGCGACACCGAGGACCTCGACGGAGTGTTCTCCGGGTTCGACCCGGCGACCGGCACCTACGACGTGCACTCCTGGCAGTACGAGGACGCCGATGTCGAGGCCAGTGCCGGGCTGCGCGACGAGCGGGCGATGGTGCAGGAGCACGAGCACGCCGAGATCTCCGGGTCCGGCGGCGCCCCGTTCTCCGCGACCCCGACCCGTGACGACACGCTGCAGCACCCGCGCTGCGTGTTCCAGGTGCTGCGCCGCCACTACGCCCGCTACACCCCGGAGATGGTCGAGCAGGTCTGCGGGATCTCCCCGGAGAACTTCCGGGCGGTCGCCGACGCGCTCACCCGCAACTCCGGGCGGGAGCGGACCTCGGCGTTCGCCTACGCCGTCGGCTGGACCCACCACACGGTGGGCGTGCAGTACATCCGGGCCGCCTCCATCCTGCAGTCGCTGCTCGGCAACATCGGGCGGCCGGGCGGCGGGATCCTCGCGTTGCGCGGCCACGCCTCCATCCAGGGCTCCACCGACATCCCGACGCTGTACGACATGCTGCCGGGCTACATCCCGATGCCGCACGCCCACCGCGAGCAGGACCTCGCGACGTTCATCGAGTCGAACTCGGGCGACAAGGGCTACTGGGGCCACATGGACACGTACCTGGTGAGCCTGCTGAAGGCCTGGTTCGGCGACGCCGCCACGGCCGACAACGGCTTCTGCTTCGACCACCTCCCACGCCTCACCGGCGATCACTCGTCGTTCCGGACGGTGATGGCGCAGGCCCGCGGCGAGGTGCCGGGCTATTTCGTGATGGGGGAGAACCCCGCCGTGGGCACCGCGAACGCCAAGCAGCAGCGCCTCGGGCTGGCGAAGCTGGAATGGCTGGTGGTGCGCGACCTCAACATGATCGAGACCGCCACGTTCTGGAAGGACGGCCCGGAGGTCGAGACCGGGGAGATGCGCACCGAGGACATCGGTACCGAGGTGTTCTTCCTCCCCGCGGCCAACCACACCGAGAAGGACGGCACCTTCACCAACACCCAGCGACTGCTGCAGTGGCACCACAAGGCCGTCGAACCGCCGGGGGACTGTCGCAGCGAGCTGTGGTTCTACCACCAGCTCGGGTTGCGCCTCAAGGAGCGTCTGGCCGGGTCCACGGACCGGCGCGACCGCCCGCTGCAGGACCTGACCTGGGACTACCCGGTCGAGGTCGGACCGACCGGGATCGCCGAGCCGAGTGCCGACGCGGTGCTGCGGGAGATCAACGGCACCGACGCCGACGGCCGCGCCCTGTCGTCCTACCTGGACATGAAGGCCGACGGGTCGACGGCGGGCGGCTGTTGGATCTACACGGGGGTCTACGCCGAGGAGGTCAACCGGGCTGCGCGCCGCAGGCCGGGACGCGAGCAGGACCTCGTGGCCGCCGAGTGGGGCTGGGCGTGGCCGATGAACCGCCGGGTGCTCTACAACCGGGCCTCGGCGGACCCGGACGGGAAGCCCTGGAGCGAGCGCAAGAAGCTCCTGTGGTGGGACGGGGAGCGCTGGACCGGGCCGGACGTGCCGGACTTCCCGGTGAGCACACCGCCGGACCACGTCCCTGCCGAGCACTCACGCGGTGCCGAGTCGATCGCCGGCAACGAGCCGTTCGTGATGCAGGGCGATGGGCGGGCATGGCTCTACGCCCCGGCCGGGCTGCTCGACGGGCCGATGCCGGCGCACTACGAGCCGCAGGAGTCCCCCGTGCCCAACGTGCTCTACCCCCGGCACCGGGCCAACCCGGCGCGTCAGCAGTTCCCGCGCCCGGACAACACCTACAACCCGCCCGGGGACCACTTCCCGTACGTGTTCACGACGTTCCGCGTCACCGAACACCACACCGCGGGCGGCATGAGCCGGTGGACGCCGCACCTCAACGAGCTGTTCCCGCAGATGTTCCTGGAGGTGTCCCCGGAGCTGGCCGCCGAGCGTGGCCTGGTGGACAACGACTGGGCGCATGTGGTCACCGCGCGGTCGGCCGTCGAGGGCCGGGTGATGATCACCGAGCGGGCGAAACCGCTGCGGGTCGGCGACGGCTCCGGTGGCACGACGGTGATCCACCAGATCGGCGTGCCCTGGCACTGGGGCCCGAACGGACTGTCCACCGGGGACGCGGCCAACGAGATCCTCTCGGTCGCGCTCGACCCGAACGTGCACATCATGGAGACCAAGGCCGCGACCTGCGACATCCGCCCCGGACGACGGCCGCGCGGGCCCGACCTGGTCGCCTACCTCGCCGACCGGCGGCGCGCCGCCGGGTTGGAGGACCAGTGAGCAACTCGTGGTACGGCCCGTTGGCGGACCCCTCCGCCGACGCCGGCTACGCCGAGGACCACCCCGACCGGGTCGGCTTCTTCACCGACACCAGCGTCTGCATCGGGTGCAAGGCGTGCGAGGTCGCGTGCAAGGAGTGGAACGCGCTGCCCGCCGACGGGGTCACCCCGCAGGGCGCCGGGGGCGACGTCCTCGAGTCGGCCGGGATGGGCTACGACAACACCGGCGGACTCGGGGCGTCGAGCTACCGGCACGTCGCGTTCGTCGAGCAACGCGTTCCCGCGACCCGTTCCGCCCAGACCGACCTGGGCATGCCGGCGATGGACCTGCCCGGCTCCGTCGACGCCGGTGAGCACCGCGCCGACGCCACCGAGGTGCGGTGGCTCATGTCCTCGGACGTGTGCAAGCACTGCACCCACGCCGCGTGTCTCGACGTCTGCCCGACCGGCTCGCTGATCCGCACCGAGCACGGCACCGTGCTCGTGCAGGAGGACATCTGCAACGGCTGCGGCTACTGCATCCCCGCCTGCCCGTACGGCGTCATCGACCAGCGCGAGGGCGACGGCCGCGCGTTCAAGTGCACGATGTGCCAGGACCGGCTCGGCGCCGGCCTCGCCCCAGCCTGCGCGACGGCGTGCCCGACCGAGTCCATCCAGTTCGGCCCGCTGGAGGAACTGCGTGCCCGTGCCGACGAGCGGCTGGCGACGCTGCAGGCCCAGGGTGTGGACGGCGCCCGGCTCTACGGCCGCGACCCCGACGACGGCGTCGGCGGCGATGGCGCGTTCTTCCTGCTGCTCGACGAACCGGAGGCCTACGGGCTACCACCGGACCCGGTGGTCACGACCCGGGACCTGCCGTCGATGTGGCGGCACGCGGCGGTCGCCGCGGCGACCGTCGCGGCCACGGTCGCCGCCGCGTTCGTCGGAGCCCGTCGGTGACCGCCGACGGCACCGGTCCCGCCGCCGGGCAGGCCGCG
>NZ_WWFY01000985.1:0-22066 GCF_009864975.1 Pseudonocardia sp. SID8383 | reverse complement strand
GGCCCGGGCGGCGTTCGCGCCGGGCCCGCCGTGCACCGCGCCGCCCGGGTGCGCCGACGCCCCGGACAGGAACAGCCGGTCGACCGGGGTGTCGGCGCGGCCCAGCCCGGGCGTCGGGCGGAACACCAGCTGCTGGTGCGGCGCGCAGGTGCCGGCGGTGATCGCGCCGTCGACGAGGTTGCCGTCGTAGTCCTGCAGGTCTGCGGGCCCGGCCACCGACCGGGCCCGGACCACACTCGTGAAACCGGGCGCGTGGTCCTCGACGACGCGCTCCATCCGGTCGGCCCAGCGCAGGACGTCGTCGCGACCCCACCCCAGCCCGCGTGGCACGTGGGTGTACGCCCACGCCGACTCGGTGCCGGGTGGGGACCGGTCGGGGTCGGCCGTGGTCATCTGGCCGAACAGCAGGAACGGTTCGCCGGGCAGCCGGCCGGCCGACAGGGCGGAGGCGTAGCGGCGCAGCCCGTCGACGTCGGCGCCGACGTGCACCGTGCCTGCCGACCGGGCGCTCAGCGCCGTCCACGGGACCGGGCGGTCCAGTGCCCAGTCGATCTTGACGGTGGAGAAGTCCCACTGGAACCGGTCGAGGTCGGCGACGAACCTCGCCGGCAGGTGCTCCTCGCCGACGAGGTCGCGGTAGAGGCGGGGTGCGTCGACGTCGGCGAGCACCGCGCGGCGGGCGAGGACCCGGCCGCCGTGGGCGTCGAGCACGCCGGTGGCCCGGCGACCCTCCACCAGTACCGAGGTCACCGGGCGGCCCACGTCGAGTCGCCCGCCGCGGGCGGTGAACCGGGCGACCAGCGCGTCTGTCAGGGCCCCGGAGCCGCCCGCGGGAACGGGGAACCCGATTCGCTGGCCGAGCATCGCGAGCAGCCATCCGTAGGCGGCGCTGGCCGCGTTGTCCGGTCCCAGGTCGGTGTGCAGGGCGTTGCCGGCCAGGAGCAGCGGTGCCGCGGTGCCGCCGAACCGCTCGGCGGCCATGCGCGCGACCGGTTGCAGCAGGGTCCGGGCCAGCCGCAACGTGTCCCCGGTCCCGAGCCGACGCCACAGCCGCGACGCGGCCCGGACCGGTGGGAACGGTCGCAACGCTGCCTCCAGCACATCGGTGCCGATCGCGTCCCACTCCGCGACCATGGCGCGCCAGGCGTCGCCGTCGCCGGGATGGTCGGTGTCGAGGGCGGCCGCGGTGTCGTCGAGGCTGCGGTGCAGCACGGCGCAGCGTCCGTCGGCCGTCGGGTGGGCGACGACCGCGGGCGCGTGCCGCCACACCAGGCCGTAGGAGGGCAGGTCCAGCTCGCGCAGTACGGGGGAGGCGGCCCCGAGCGGGTGGAAGGCACTGGCCAGGTCCGACCGGAACCCGGGCGCGGTGATCTCAGCGGTGCGGACCGCGCCGCCCGGGGCGTCGGACGCCTCGCAGAGCAGCACGTCCCACCCGGCGTCGGCGAGGAGGTTGGCGGCGACGAGGCCGTTGTGCCCCGCGCCCACGACGACGGCGTCGACGGTGTCGGTCACGAGTTCTCGCTCCCCTCTCCACGGGCGTGGGCGACGGTATGTGGGTGGTGCAGCTCGAATACCGGACGTTCGGAACGCATCGCCGGGAGCTCGGTGACGTTGTGCCGGGGCGGCGGGCAGGACGTCGCCCACTCCAGGGAGTTGCCGAACCCCCACGGGTCGTCCACGTCGACGACCCGCCCGAAGCGGTAGCTGCGGAACACGTTCCACAGGGACGGCAGGGTCGACGCCCCGAGCAGGAACGCGCCGATCGAGGACACAGTGGCCGAACAGCAAGACCGACGGCGTCCGGTAGGCCGTCGTGAGGTGCGCGGGACCCGTGTCACCGCACACCAGCAGGCTCGCCGCTGCCACCAGCGCGGCGAGTCCGACGGGGTGAGCGCGCCCGCCGAGGTCGGCCCCCGCAGGCGGCCCGGTCGCGCGGCTGACGGCTGCGGTGAGGTCACGCTCGCCCGGCCCGCGGGTCCGTCCAGCGGCTGACCAGCCCGGCCTCGGCGGGCCGCTGCAGCACGACGTCGAAGGCGGCCCCGGCGAGCTCGTCGAGTTCCAGCTCGCGGACCCGGTCCGGCCAGGACCGCCCGCAGCGCCCGCGCCCCCACGGCCCGCCATCGGGCAGCAGCGCCAGCAGGTAGTCGTGCGACGGACGAGCGCGTCCACGACCCGTGGACGCGCCACAGCAGGACCCGGCTCACGGCGTGGTCGCCGCGCGGGAGACACCGAACCGCACGGCGTAGGGGTTGAGACCGCGCGGCAGCGGCGCGGACGGGTCGAACGACTCCGGCGGCAGCAGTACCGTGTGGTGCCCGTCGAGCAGCGCCGCCAGCACCGTGGAGGCCACGAAGAGCACCAGCTCACGGGCCGGGCAGACCCCGTGCCCACCGCTGAACGGGGTGAGCATCCAGTCGTCGGTGGCGGAACCGTCGAGCCACTGGTCGACGTCGAGGGTGTCGGCGTCGGAGCGGCGGGTGTCGTCGCGATGCAGGAACCACGCCGGAACCAGCACCGAGGTGCCCGCCGCGAGGTCGCCGCCCGGCCACCGCGTAGCGCGTGTGGACTCGCGCAACAGCAGCGGCGTGGTTGGCCACAGCCGCGTCGACTCCAGCACCGCGGCACGCAGCACCGGCAGTTCGGGAGGCCCGTCCTGAGCCCCCTCGGCGATCTCGGCGCGGGCCCGTCCGCGCACCTGCGGGTGGGTGGCGAGCAGCGCGAGCGCCCGGAAGGTCACCGCGGCGCCGGGGTCCCAGGCGAACAGCCAGTGCCCGACCTGGTCCTCCGGCGTGATCCCCGTCCCCGGGTCCTGGGCGGCGATCCGGGCGGCGAGGCTGCCCGGGGCGGCCCGATCCAGGTGCCGCCGCACTCCGGCGGCGAAGCGTTCGCGCAGGTGGTCGTGGCGGGGGGCGAGGAAGGACCAGTTACCGCGCCCGCGCAGCCGGGTGAGGGTGTCGGTGAGGTCGTGGTCGTCGCGGGCCTGCGGGCCCAGCACGATGCGACGCACGGTGCGCCACCACGACCGCACGAAGTCGTCCCAGCTCAGCACACCGGTGCGGGCGGCGATGTCGCGCAGCGCGCCGGTCTCGGCCCGGGCGACGGCGGCGATGTGTGCGGCGTCGGTGTGCAGCGGCGTCCCGGTGTCGAGGACGGTCTCGGTGAAGCGGCGTCGCTCGGCGCGGGCGTCGCCGTGCGAGACGAGCACGCCGTGCGGCTGGAAGTGGCCGAGTGCGCCGCGCTTCTCCCAGGAGGCCGGGGCGAACGGCTCGGGGCCCTCGGTCAACACCCGCCGGACGCCGTCGCCGTCGAGGACCAGCGCGAACGGGCGTCCGGGCAGCGGAACCCGGACCGGGCCGTCGCCGTAGCGGGCGCGCAGCTGCTGCAGCAGCCGCACGGCTGCATCGTCGGTCCCGAGCCGCCCTGCCAGCGCCACCACGCGCGGTCGCCGGGCGATGACGCCCTGGGCGATGATCGGGCCCAACGCGGTGCCGAGCAGCCGCGCGGTGTCGGCGGGGGACAGGACGGGCAGCGGACCCGGACCGCTCGTCGCTGCCGGCTCCGACGAGGTGCGGGGCGGGTCCGAGGTCACGGCGTCGTTCGAGGGAGTGGCCATGCCCGGTCCGATACCCGCGGTCACGCCGAGCATGCCCCGGGGCCGGGCCGGGCCGGGCCGGTGCGGTGGATACGCCGCAGCGTGTGTATCGCGGTCTCCGAACCACGCCAGCCCCTTCGTCGACCCCGGCGGACCGGATGCCGGCGGACAGAAGGTCCACGTCCGGGAGCTGGCCCTGGCACTCGGTCGCGCCGGGCCGGGATGGGCGCGGCCGGCCGGCCCGCGCCGTCGAAGGCTACGGGCGGGGCCGGGTCGCCGGACGCGTCGCCCGGGTGCATCGGCGCGCGGTTCAGGAGTCGACGGGCAGCGTGCGCCGTACGACCGCGTCGTGTTCGGCGAGCCGTTCCAGCGCCGCACGCGTCGTCACGGGTGGTACCCGGTCGCGGTGAGCGTGGACGAAGCGCTGCCGGCGGGTGTCGGGCTCGCCGCGGTCGGCGGCGCAGAACTGCAGGAAGTGCTCGGCGATCTGCCGGTAGGTACGGCGGGTCGACTCGTCGTCGATCCGGGTCGCGAGCCAGGCGACGAACGGAGCGAGTCGTTCGCCGGTGTGCAGGGGATCCACGGTGATTCCTCGGCTTCTCGGGTGTGTGACCGACCACAGCTACCCGCCCCCGGCCGCGTCACACGGCAGGACCGCCGGATACGCGTTCGTGGACTGCACTGCGGTGAGATGGCCGTCCTGCCGCCGATGGCACATGACGTCGTCGCCCGCATCCGCGCGAGACGTCGAGGTCGTGCACCACTACGGGCCGGAGGTGACGGCCCCCCGGCCGACGGGACGCTGCGGAGCGTCTCGGCACGGCACGGGCAATGAACCGGCGTCGCGCGGGTACACGCCGCGCACCCGCACGCGTGGAACCCTGCTGCGCGGGCTCCGCGGTCCGCCGCGCACCTGGAGGTCAGCGTGTACATCACCGTCGTGTCCGGTTCACTCGATCCGTGGACCACCCCCGACCGCCCCGACTGGAGCGGCCGGGCCCGGCACCTGGGCGAAGTGGTCGACACGCTCGCCGCGGGTGGACACCACGTCGACGCCGTGGCCCCGGGTGACCCGTCCATCGCCCCCCCCCCGGGCGGTGGCCGGGTCGTCCACCGTGTCGCAGGAACGGCCGGCGCCCCGCCGGACCGTGTCGTGGAGGCCTTGACCGCGGCGCTGCGCCGGTTGTGGCGCGGCGGCCGGCCGGACGTCGTCCACACCCACCACTGGACGGCAGTGCTCGCCGCCCGCTCTGCCGCACCCGGCGTCCCGGTCGCCCAGCTCGTGCACGGCGCGGCAATGGAACCCGGCGGTGGGCGTGGGGCGGTGGAGCGGGCCGTGCTGCGCGACGTCGACCGGGTGCTGGTGACCAGCGTCGAGGACCGCCGGCGGCTGTTCGCCGCCGGCGTCGAACCGGATCGACTGCAGATCGTGCCCGCCACCGTCGACACCGACGAGTTCCGCCCCGCAGGCCCCACCCTCCGTCGCGGCGAGCGCCCCCGGCTCGTCGCACTGGGTGGCCTCGGCCTGCGCAGCGGCGCCGAGTACGCGGTGCGTACCCTCACCGGGGTACCCGCCGCAGAACTGCTGCTCGCCGGAGGCCGCCCGGCCGGGGAGCCGGACGCCGACCGCGACCGGCTGTTCGCGCTGGCGGCGTTGTGGTGTCGCCGACCGGGTGCGGTTCCTCGGCCCGGTCGCTCGTGTGGACGTGCCGCGGTTGCTGCGCTCGGCCGATGTCGTCGTCTGCCCGGAGCCGTACTGGACGACCGGGTTCGGCGCTCTGGAGGGGATGGCCTGTGGGTGCGCGGTGGTGAGCGCGCAGGTGAGTGCGCACACCGATCTCGTCGTCGACCAGGTGTCCGGGCTCGTCGTCGCCCCGCGGGACGCGGCCGCACTGGCCCGTGGGTTGCGGACGGCGCTCAAGGGGCGTTCCCGCTACCAGGCGCTCGGTCTGGCCGGTCGCAACCGCGTCGAGGCGGCCTACCGGCGCGCGCACGGCGTAAAGGCGATGGACCAGGCACTCGACCGGGCTCGGGCACGCTCGGCCGTCGCCGGCTGACCCGCCGCAGCGGAGGGAGGGGCGGGCCCGCACCGCGGGGCCCGTCCTCCTAGTGTCGCGGGTGGCGGCCCGGTCAGCCGTCCAGTTCCTCCCGCAGCCGGGCCACGATCCGGCTCAGCAGCCGGGACACATGCATCTGGGAGACACCGATCTCTGCGGCGATCTCGGTCTGGGTCTTGTCGCCGTAGAAGCGCAGCAGCAGGATGCGCCGCTCCCGGGCGGGCAGCTCGTCGATCCGGGCGCGGAGCTCGCCGCGCAGGGATGCGTACTCCAGTTCGGGGTCCTCGTCGCCGAGGCGCTGCCCGAGCGTCGGCTCGCCGTCCGGGCCGGGGGCGTCGAGCGACAGGGCGTGGTGGGTCTCCATGGCGCCGAGCGCGTCGACGACACGGGCGACGTCGACGTCCAGCTCCTCGGCCAGCTCGCTCGGCTTCGGGGCGCGGCCGAGCCGCTGGGTCAGCGCCAGTGCCGCCCGGTTCAGCCCGACGCTGAGCTCCTTGAGGTCGCGCGGGACGCGGACCGCCCAGCTGTGGTCGCGCAGGTACCGCATCAGCTCACCACGGATGGTCGGCACGAGGTAGCCGAGCGGGCCGCCGGTCGCGGCGCCCGGGTCGTACCGGTCGACAGCCTTGATCAGCCCGAGGGTGGCCGCCTGCTCGACGTCGTCCGCGGCGTGCGAGCCGGTGACGTAGCGGCGGGACATGTTGCGGGCCAGGGGCAGGAACTCGCAGATGATGCGGTCGCGCAGCGGCCCGCGGTCCGGATCGTCCGGCGCCATGGCGGCCAGGCGCTGCAGCTCGGGGGCGAGGTCGTCGTAGCCGTGAGGGCCGTCGCGGCGGGACCGTCGAGTGACGGTGGACTGCCGCTGGGCCGGGACGAGCACGGATGTCCGCATGGAGGCTCCCGATGTCGGTACGGGTGTCGTCTCCGCTGCGGTGTTCAACGGTGCCGGGTCGCGATCGAGATGACCCGGACTCTGAACGTACGAAGAGGACCGGAGCACCGCAAGACCGCTCACCGCACGGGCCTGCCCCACCGGTCTGCATGATGAGCGCTCTCCCGGCCCGCGCGCCGGGCGGGTCGCTCCACTGTCGCCGGTGCGATCACAGCCGCCCGCCGTGGCCCTCGGTGCCGGCGACACGCGGCGGCTGCGTCGACCGGACCTCGACGGTCGATCTCGCTCCTGACGATTCGCGAGAGGTGACCGCGGCCCGGGCGACAGCTCCGTCCGGCTCGGTGCCGCTGTGCACATCATCGCGTCGCCGCTACCGTCGCTCTACCTGATCAGTGCCACGATCGACCGCTCAGCACCAGGCCCCACGACACGCCGTGCCGGCGGCGAACATCTGACAGGAGTGAGGGCGACCGGATGAACTCCTACGACGCACCCACCTCCGCGGCCGAGCAGGTCCCCGACCTCGATGTCGGTCGATCGGGCAGGAAGCCCACCGCGCACCCGAGCGATGCACCAACGGTGGCGGAGCTCGGTGAGTCACTGCGGACGGCGTTGGCCACGTCCGCTCGTCGGCTCGTCGACACCCGGGTCGACTCGCCGCACAGCACGGCGATGCTGCATACCGTCGTCGCGAGCGCCCTGGACATGATTTCGTCGGCCGCGGGCGCGAGCGTGACGATGATCGACCGCCACGGAGCCATCACCACACACGCCCCCTCCGACGATCGGGTGGCCGGTGTCGACGAGTTGCAGGCGGCACTGGGTGAAGGGCCCTGCATCGACGCCCTGCGCAGCGTCGGCGACGGTGTCACCGACGTACCCGACCTGGGCGGGGGCGTCGTCCCGTGGCCGCGGCTGGTACCGCACGTCCGCAGGGCGGGCTTCGCCGCGGTTCTGTCCTTCCACCTGTCCGCCGGTCGCTCAGCGGGCGCGCTCAACCTGTGGGGCCGTGAGCCGGACGGCTTCACCGAGCACGAGCGGTTGCTCGGGGCGCTGTTCGCCGACCAGGCCGCGGTCGCGCTCGCCGGGGCGCGGCGGGCGACCGAGCTGACACGTGCACTGATCAACCGTGAAGCCATCGGGAGGGCCAAGGGCGTGTTGATGGAACGTTTCCGCATCTCCGACGGCGAGGCGTTCACGATGCTGATCGAGTCCTCGCAGAGCACGAACCTCAAGCTCGCCGATGTCGCGAACTGGGTGATCACCGATGCCGAGGCCGGCTACGCCGCTGAACGAGCAGCCGGGACCGTCGACCCGGCGTGAGACCACGCGCGGCTCGCGGCCCCGACTCGTTCCTCGACGCGCCCGGTGCCCTATCCGTGGTGTGAAGGGGTGCCGGGCGAGTTCACTTCTGCGGTGCGGCGACGACGTAGTCGTCGGGCAGGGGCTCCCCGGCCAGGTGCGCGTCGAGGATCTCCCGCACCCCGTCCGCGATGCGGGCCTGCGCCTCCACCGTCATGCCGGAGTAGTGGATGGTCAGGGCGTGGCGCGGCATGGCCCGCCAGGGGTGGTCGGCCGGCGCGGGCTGGGGGTACCAGGTGTCGCCGGCGTAGCCCCCCAGCTGTCCGGACTCGCAGGCCTCGCGGACGGCGTCGGCGTCGGCGATGGCCCCGCGGGCGGTGTTGACCAGCCACGAGCCGGGCTTCATCGTCGCGAGCCGCTCGGCGTCGAACAGCGCACCGGTGTCGGATGTCAGCGGGGTGGCGGCGCAGACGACGTCGGAGGTGCGCACCAGCTCGTCGAGCCGGGCGTACCGGACTCCGAGGGTCGCCTCCTCGGCCGGGCTCCGCCGGTGCCGCGCGTAGTAGAGGATCGTCACGTCGAATGCCTTGAGCCGTAACGCCGTCCGGGCGCCGATCGCGCCGAGCCCGAGGATGCCGACGGTCTTGCCCTCCAGGTCGTGCGCCTCCTGTGCGGCGTCGGCGACGTCCCAACGGCCCTCGGCGACCTGACGGTGGGCGGGCACGAAGTTGCGTACGAGCGCGAGGATCTGCAGCACGTTGTGCTCGGCCACGCTGATGACGTTGGAGCCGGTCACCTCGGTGACGCTGATGCCGCGGGCGGTGGCCGCGTCGGCGTCGACGTGGTCGGAGCCGATGCCCGCGGTGATGACGAGCGAGAGGTGGTGCGCCTTCGCCATGCGGTCGTCGTCGAGATAGACCGGCCAGAACGGGGTGGTGATCAGCACCTCGGCGTCGGCGAGCTCGCGGTCCAGCTGCTCACCGGTGTCGCTGGTGGTCACCAGCTCGTGCCCGGCCGCGGAGAGGCGGTCGGCGAGGTCGAGTCCGCGGGCTGCACTCGCGACGACATGGGGGTGGTGCTCGGGGTGGTCGTCCGGATAGAGGACGGCGACGACCTTCACGGGATCCTCCTCACGAGGGGTGGCGTACCGGCGGCGGCTACCCGGGCCTGCCGCGGACAATCACCGGGACGTGCGGCCGGTCCGGCACGTAGGCCCTGCAGGCGGTCCGATCGGGCCCGCTACGGCCCAGCCGGAACCCGACGGGGAAGGCATGCTGTGCCCCGGCCCGGGTAGGCGGCCCGTCCGGAGGAACTCAGGTCAGGAGGCTCGGTGCATCACTTCCCGAAGGACGAGTCCGTCATGGAAGCCGCGGACGGCCCTGGGGGACGCGTGGGCCCGGGCCCGCACCCCCACGATCCCGTCGACCGGATCGCCTCGGATCCGGACGCGCGCGCTCCCGGGCCGGATCCCGCCGAGCAGGCCGCGCGCGCGGGCGGGGATCCCGGATCCGTCGCAGAGGGTGGCCCGGACGTCTCGGCCGGGGCCGAGATCGGGCCGGACACCATTGTCGTCGGTGTGGACGGGTCTGCGGCCTCGCGCGCCGCGCTGCGCTGGGCTCTCGCCCACGGCGGGGCGGCCGGCGTCCCGGTGGTCGGTGTGACGGCGTGGCACAGCCCCGTTCAGACCTCGCCGCGTCGGGCTGCAGGCCGGTCCGAGACCGCCGAACGGGCCCTGGCCGATGCCCGGGCCGCGGTGCGCGCCGCCCAGGCCGGAGCCGACGTCCCGGTGCTGACCGGCCACGGCCGAGCGGCCGCTGTCCTCACCGAGCACTCGGCCGGGGCTGCGATGCTGGTGCTCGGCAACTCCCGCCCGGTCGCTCTCACCGCTGCCGCGTCGACGGTCGTGGAGTGCCTGCGGACAGCGTCGGTGCCGGTCGTCGTCGTTCCCGGGGCAGGGGAGTGACGCCGAGAACGCGGTACTCGTGAGCGATGCCGCGTGTCGGTGGTGACGACGACCGAGCCGGCAACGCGGGCATGTCGTCGGGGGCGCCGGCGTCGGGAGGTGGCGATCCGCCTCCCCACCGAGTCGTCGGCCACGTGCTCGTTCTCCCATGAATCGCGTGATCATCGCAGTGGATCTGACGGCCTTGTGACGGCGAATCTCGCTGGTCAGCTGCGGTGATCGGAGCGGCGTTCGAGGAATACGGTGTCCCGCCAACGACCGTCGTGCTGTCCGATGCGTTCGCGGACGCCGAGGGTGCGGTAGCCGGCAGCGCGGTGCAGAGCGAGGCTGACGCGGTTCTCGGGGAAGATCGAGGTCTGCAGGGTCCAGAGGCCGGCGTCGTCCGCGGCGCAGACCTGCTGACGGATGAGTGCTCTGCCGACGCCGCGGCCTCGGAATCCGTCGGCGACGTAGATCGAGGTTTCTCCGACGCCGCTGTAGACGGGCCGGGTCGAGACGGGGCGCACGGCGGTCCAGCCCACGACCTGGCCGTCGATCTCGGCGACCCAGCGGTGCTCGCGCAGCCAGCCGGCGTCGAGGTCGGTGCGGTCGGGCACGTCGGTCTCGAAGGTGGCGTGGCCGGTGGCGATGCCCTCGCCGTAGATCCGGAGCACCGCGTCCCAGTCGTCGCCGGTCATGGCGCGGACGGTGACGTCGTCGGGGATGTCGTCGGGGCAGCAGAGGCCGGGGGCGAGCAGGCCCATGACGGCGTCCGCGGCGTGAGGCAGGCCGGTGCAGCAGTTCGGGTTGACCGTGACCTGTGTGGTGGTGCCTTCCTTGCGGAGGATGACGAAGCCGGTCTCGGCCAGCTTGCGCAGGTGGTGCGAGCAGGTCGCCTGGCTGATGCCCACCAGCTCGGCGAGCCGGCCGACCGGGACCGGGTTCCCGGCCGTGGCGACGGCGTGCAGCAGACGCACCCGCACCGGCTCGGCGAGGCAGGCGAACCAGTGCGCGTAGGTGGTGGCGTCGTCCGCAGGGAGCTGTGCTGCCTGCGGGTCGGTGGGGAGCACGCTCATGAGCCCAGTATCGACGACGATCGATGGTTGCGTCCATCGATGTGGGTCGATACATTCGGCAGCATTAATCGATAATCGTCGATGGAGGCGGGATGGACGACAGTGCGGGGCTGCCGGTCGTGGTCATCGGTGCCGGCCCGGTCGGGTTGGCTGCGGCGGCCGAGCTGGCCGAACGGGGCGTGGAACCGCTCGTACTGGAGGCCGGGGCGAGCGCGGGAGCATCGGTGCTGCAGTGGGGTCATGTCCGGCTGTTCTCACCGTGGGGCTGGCTGATCGACCCGGCCGCGCAGCGGCTGCTCGCCCCGACCGGTTGGGTGAGTCCGGATCCCGAGGCCTATCCGACCGGTGCGGAGTGGGTCGCGGGCTACCTCGCGCCGTTGGCCGCTGCTCTGGGGGACCGAGTGCGGACCGGGGCGCGTGTGGTGGGAGTGACCCGGCGTGGTCGGGACCGGGTGGTCGACGCCGGTCGCGACAGCGAACCGTTGATCGTGCGGACCGCGGACGGACAGCGCATCGCCGCTCGAGCGGTGATCGACGCCTCGGGTACCTGGACGAGCCCGAATCCGCTCGGCGGTGATGGTCTGCCCGCGGTCGGTGAGGCGGAGGTCGCGCAGCGGGTGCGGGCCGTGATCCCGGACCTGACCGATGCCGCGCAGCGGGCCCGCTACGCCGGTCGGCACGTCGTCGTCGCGGGGTCGGGGCACTCTGCGTCGACCGCGTTGGCCGGGCTGGCGGCGCTCGCCCGTGAGGAGCCGGGAACCCGGATCTCGTGGGTGCTGCGCCGGCCGGGCTTCGGTCAGGTGTTCGGCGGAGGCGAGGGTGATCAGCTCCCCGCTCGCGGGGCGCTGGGGGTTCGGGCGTCCGAGGCTGTCGAAGCCGGGCTGGTGGATCCGGTGTTCGGATTCCGCACCGAGCGGATCGAGCAGGTTGCCGACGGGACGGTGGTCCTGGTCTCGGACGAGGGTCGCACGCTGTCCGGCGTGGACGAGGTGCTCGTTCTGACCGGGTTCCGGCCCGAGCTGGGCTGGTTGTCGGAGGTGCGGACCGAGCTGGATCCGACGCTGCAGGCGCCGGTCCGGCTGGCGCCGCTGATCGACCCGAACGTGCATTCCTGCGGGACCGTGTACCCGCACGGTGTCGCCGAGCTGGTGCACCCCGAACCGGGGTTCTACCTGGCGGGGATGAAGAGCTACGGGCGCGCGCCGACGTTCCTGGCCCGCACCGGCTACGAACAGGTCCGATCGATCGCCGACGCCCTGATCGGTGATCACGAGGCTGCCGCACGCGTGGAGCTGGTGCTCAACGAGACCGGTGTCTGTGGGGGAGCGGGACTGTTCGACGCCGACGAGTCGGACGCCGCGACGGCATCAGGTAGCGGTTGTTGCGGTCCCACCGTCCCTGATGCGGATCCGGCCGGGGCAGCCTCCTCGTCGTGACCTCCGACGAGACGACGACGCGGCCCGCTCGCCGTCGCGGTGGGCGGGCCGGCGGAGGGTTGACGTCCCGTGGCCGGTGGCGGGTCCTCGTGGTCCTGTGCGTCACCGAGATCACCAGCTGGGGCGTGCTCTACTACGCCTTCCCCGTGCTGGCGCCGTCGATCGCGGCCGACACCGGATGGTCCGTCCCGTCGGTCACCGCGGCGTTCTCCGCGGGGCTGGTGGTCTCCGCGCTGGTCGGGATCCCGGTCGGGCGTGTGCTGGACCGTCACGGTCCCCGCTGGGTGATGACCGCGGGCGCGGTCGTCGGCGTGCCGGCCACTCTCCTGATCGCGACGGCCGGATCGTTCCCGGCCTTCGTGGTGGCGTGGCTGCTGGCCGGGATCGCGCAGGCAGCGACGTTCTACCCGCCGGCGTTCGCGGCCCTGACCCGGTGGTGGGGTTCCGACCGGGTTCGTGCGCTGACCGTGTTGACCCTGGTCGCGGGCTTGGCCAGCACCGTGTTCGCCCCGCTCGCCGCGGCGCTGCTGGAGCCGTTCGGATGGCGGGAGACCTACGTGGTCCTCGCCGTCGTCCTCGGGGTCGTCACGATCCCGGCGCACCTGTTCGGGCTGCGCGGCTCGTGGCCCGACCCGGTCGCCGATCCCGTCCGCGACGGCGCCGCTCCGGCGGTCGTCGACGACGATCCGGCACGGATCCGGCACAGCAGAGCGTTCGGGCTGCTGGTCGTGGTGATCACTCTCGGCGGGTTCACCAGCTTCGCCGTCACGGTCAACCAGGTGCCACTCCTGCTCGACCGCGGGATGTCGACCGATCTCGCCGCCTGGGCCCTGGGTCTGGGCGGACTCGGACAGGTCCTCGGCAGGCTCGGCTACGGCCCCCTCGTCCGGCGCAGCACCGTGCGCGGCCGCAGCATCGCCGTGATGGCCGCGCTCGGCGCCACCACGATCCTGCTCGCCGTCCTGCCGGGGCCGGTGTGGGCACTGATCGCTGCTGCGATGCTCGCCGGCGCCGCCCGCGGAATCTTCACCCTCCTGCAGGCCACGGCGTTGTCGGACCGCTGGCACCCACGCGTCTACGGCCGTCTCAACGGGATCCTGTCCGCACCGGTCATGGTCGCGGTGGCGATCTCCCCCTGGGCGGGGAGCGCGCTCGCGGGTCCGCTGGGTGGCTATCCCGAGGTGTTCGTCGTACTCGCCGGAGCCGCGGTGGTCGCCGCCGCGCTGGCAGGCGGAACCCTGCCGCGTCGAGCGGACTGACGGCGGCGACCCGGTCCGTCCCCATCTGTTCACTTGACCGATGGATTCGATACTGATCAAAATAGACGAGTGTCGAACCAGGAGTCGATCTGTCGCTCGGTGCTCGTGGAGCGCCCCCTCGACGAGTCGGAGTCGACCGAACTCGCGCGGGTGTTCAAGGCCCTCGGGGAGCCGGTACGCCTGCGGCTGCTGTCGCTGATCGCCTCGCACGCGGGGGGCGAGGCGTGTGTGTGCGACCTGTCCGGCGTGTTCGAGGTGTCCGGCCCGACGATCTCGCACCACCTCAAGGTCTTGCGCGAGGCGGGTCTGATCACCGGGGAGCGCCGGGGGACCTGGATCTACTACCGCACGGTCCCGGCCGCCCTCGGTCGTCTCGCGGGCCTGCTCGATCCGGCCGCCGACACCGACACGGCCCCTGCCACCACCGCACCTGCGAACTGACGTACGAGGACTGACGTGACCAACCAGAACACCACCGACGGCGGCGCCGCTGTCGTCGCCCGTCTGTCGACCCTGGACCGCTTCCTGCCGGTCTGGATCATCGCGGCGATGGCGGCCGGCCTGCTGCTCGGCCGCCTGGTCCCCGGGCTCGCCCCGGCGCTGGACGCCCTGGCCGTCGACGGCGTCTCGTTGCCGATCGCGCTCGGCCTGCTGATCATGATGTACCCGGTGCTGGCGAAGGTCCGCTACGACCGCCTCGACACCGTCACCGGTGACCGCAGGCTGTTGCTCACCTCGCTGCTGCTGAACTGGGTCCTCGGCCCGGCGCTGATGTTCGCGCTGGCCTGGTTGATGCTGCCCGACCTGCCCGAGTACCGGACGGGTCTGATCATCGTCGGGCTCGCCCGGTGCATCGCCATGGTGATCATCTGGAACGACCTCGCCTGCGGTGACCGCGAAGCCGCCGCAGTGCTGGTCGCGCTGAACTCGGTGTTCCAGGTCGTCATGTTCGGCGTGCTGGGCTGGTTCTACCTCTCGGTCCTGCCCGGATGGCTCGGCCTGCCGGTGACCGACCTCGACGTCTCCACGTGGGAGATCGTCAAGTCCGTGCTGATCTTCCTCGGCATCCCGCTGCTCGCCGGCTACCTCACCCGCAGGCTGGGGGAGCGGGCCAAGGGGCGTGACTGGTACGAGGAGAAGTTCCTTCCCCGGATCGGGCCGTTCGCGCTGTACGGCCTGCTGTTCACGATCGTGCTGCTGTTCGCCCTGCAGGGCGAGGCCATCACCTCACAGCCCTTCGACGTCGCCCGTATCGCGCTGCCGCTGCTCGCCTACTTCGCCCTGATGTGGGCCGGCTCCTACGCCCTCGGGCGGGCCGTCGGCATGGGTTACGAGCGCACCACCACCCTCGCGTTCACCGCCGCGGGCAACAACTTCGAGCTCGCCATCGCCGTCGCCATCGGTGCGTTCGGCGTGACCTCCGGGCAGGCGCTCGCCGGCGTCGTCGGGCCGCTGATCGAGGTGCCGGTGCTGGTCGGGCTGGTCTATGTCTCCCTGTGGCTCCGCCGTCGTCTGTTCCCCGCACAGCCCGATGTCGTGTCCCGCACCTGATCCACCACGTCCACACCACGATCGCCCTTCGAGGAAGAAGGCCCGCCATGACCGGTCCGTGGCACCGCGACACCCTCTCGATCGACCAGCAGCTCGCCCTGACCACGGCGGCCACGAACCTGGCCCGGGAGTTCGACGACACGTTCGGCACGGAGACCATCGAGCGGTTCCTGCACTCGTCCTACGACGAGTTCGCCGGCCGCGCGGTCGTGCTGAACTTCCTGCCGCTGCTGGCCGAGCGCTTCGCACGCCAGCGGCTGCGGGCCCTGGCACGGGTCGAGGGCCATGACGACGACGGACGACCGGTCGCGCTGTTCCTCTGCACCCACAACGCCGGCCGGTCACAGATGGCCCTCGGCTTCTTCACACACCTGACCGGGGACCGGGCCGTGGGCTGGTCGGGCGGTTCGTCCCCTGCGCACACGGTCAACCCGGCCGCCGTGGCGGCCATGGCCGAGGTCGGCATCGACATCAGCTCCGAGTTCCCGAAACCCTGGACCGACGAGATCGTCCGCGCCGCCGACGCGGTGATCACGATGGGGTGTGGCGACGCCTGCCCCATCTTCCCCGGCCGCCGTTACGAGGACTGGGACATCGCCGACCCGGACGGTCTCGACCTCGCCGCCGTCCGTCCGATCCGGGACGCCATCGAGCAGCGGGTCCGCCGACTCGTCGACGAGCTGCTGCCCGCCCCGGTCCGACATCGATCCCACCCCTGACCACCGATCCCAGGAGAGCACCCTGATGGTCGACGCCATCCCCGAAGTCCTGTTCGTCTGCGTCCACAACGCAGGACGGTCCCAGATGGCCGCCGCCCTGCTGGACCACCACGCCGCCGGAGCGGTCCGCGTCCGCTCGGCCGGCTCCGCACCGGCCGAGAGCATCAACCCCGCGGTCCGCGAGGTCATGGCCGAGAGCGATATCGACCTCGGCGCCGAGATCCCGAAGCGGCTGACCACCGACGCCGTCGACGCCGCCGACGTCGTGATCACCATGGGCTGCGGCGACGCGTGCCCGGTGTTCCCGGGCAAGCGCTACCTCGACTGGCAGCTCGACGATCCCGCCGGGAAGACCGTCGACGAGGTACGGCCGATCCGCGACGACATCGATGCCCGGGTCCGTGCCCTGCTGGGCGAGCTGACCGGTATCAAAGCGGAAGCGAAACCGTCGTGACCGCTACCCCGTCGGTCCTGTTCGTCTGCGTCCGCAACGGCGGCAAGTCCCAGATGGCAGCCGGCCTCATGCGGGCCGCTGCCCGGGACCGGGTCGAGGTCCACTCCGCCGGTACCAGCCCGGGTAGTGCCGTCAACGCCCTGGCCGCGCAGGTGCTGGGTGAGTCCGGTGCGGACATCACCGGCGAGACGCCCAAGCCCATCGACCCCGAGCTGCTCCGTCGCGTCGACCTCGTGGTCACCCTCGGCCGGGAGGCACACGTCGACGGAGGGGACATCGAGGTTCGCACTTGGGACACCGACGAACCCTCTGCGCGAGGGATCGAGGGACTCGAACGAATGCGCCTGATCCGCGACGACATAGCGGCTCGGGTCGACCTGCTGCTTGCTGAGCTGGCCGGCCCACCTCCGGAATCGCGAGGCCCGCTCGTGTAGTTGTCGACGTTGGCTGAACCCGGGGCACCCCAGAGCCTGCACTGAACCCGGGGCGCTTCACTGCCGAACTCCGCCAGTACCAGCACCCCGCTCGAGGGCCTCTCGAACACGCATCACGGGGTCGCAGGATCAAATCCTGCCGTCCCGACGGTCGGAACGAGGCGGTATCCCCTTCGGCTGGTGCCGCCTTCTCCGCGTCCGACCTCGGGGCGACGCCCGAGGGGAATGATCGCCAGCGACCACGAACAAGTCCATTGTGGTCTGAGCGTGGAGTGGACGTGGAGCATGCAGCTCCACGATGCGGGATGGGGTTCGGTGCTCCGCTCCGCCTCGACGGAGCGGTGCCTGTGCCCGTAGGGCGACCACGACGTGTTCCGGTCCCCGCTCCCGCACGGTTCGGAGAAGGTGCGGGTCCGCGGGATGGGCTACCGGATCGGATCGGCGAACGCGTCAGGCAAGCCGTCCGAGGGCACCGCCGTCCGAGCCACAGCTTTCCGCGACAGGACGCCGTGGACGAGCGCGGCGGGTGGTCCCGCTGGTGGTCAGGCGCTGGGGGTCGGTACCGACGCTTCGCGAAGCTCCATCAGCACGGCGTCACCGGCCACGCGGAGCCCGCCGGCGGATCGCTGGACCTGCCCGATCTCCCGCGCGCGGTCGGCGAACCCGGGTTCGTGCAGCAACCGCAGCAGCCTGCCGTGGGTGTCGTCGACGTCGATGCGGTCCGGCCGCTCGACGGTCAACCCGATCCCCGTGTCGACCGCACGGACCGCGTGGTCGAACTGGTCGACGAGGGTGGGACGGACCAGCACGGGAACCCCGAAGTAGAGGCTCTCGTGGATGCTGTTGCTCCCCCCGTGGGTGAAGAACGCCCGGACGTGCGGGTGCTCCAGGACCCCGAGCTGGGAATGGACCCAGGGCACCACCTTCAGGTTCGCCGGCAGCTCGGCGGGCAGGAGACGCTGCTGGTCCCGGTGCAGCACCCAGAGCAGGCCGTGGTCGTCGCCGAGCCTGCGGGCCAGCTCGACGAGTGACCGGACCTGATCGGCCGTCATCCGGGTCACCGAGCCGAACGCCACGTAGACGACCGACGGGTGCGCGTCGAGCCACTCGGTGACGGCCGCGTCGCGCTCGTCGTGGCGGCTCGGGGGGACGAGCGCCCCCACCATCCGTACCCGGTCCGGGACCGGTAGCGGGTAGTCGACCCCGGGGACGGTGAAGCAGAGCAGGGAGCGGGCGCCCTCCTGCTGGACCGGGGCGCGCAGCGTGCGCGGGTCGAGCCCGAGCTCGCCCATCCGCTTGTGCAGCCGGACGGCCCTGCGCAGCACCGAACGGTCGAGGAACAGGCTGCCCACGCCGATCCGGAACCAGATCCGGTCCAGCTCCTGGCGCAGGGTGCGGCGCAGCGGCAGCCCGGACGACGGCGGGGGGAACCCGCGCGGCAGGTCGTGCTCGACGAGGCTGCTGAGCAGGCACGGTGCGGTGATGACGTAGGGGATATCGCGGGCCAGCGCGACCAGGACGGCGTGCGTGGCGAACCGGTTGATCACCATCAGGGCGGGGCGGACACGCTCGACGACCTCGTCGAGGGCCTGGTAGCGCTGCAGCAGGTGGTCGACGTCGAACAGCTGCCGGGCCCGTGCGCGCAACGCGCGGACCCGGGACCGCTGGTAGATCCGGTCATAGGTCGCGTCGTCCATCATGGTGAGTGCCAGCGCCGGGTTCACCGGGCCCAGGGAGACGAACTCCACCGCGCTGCGGTCGGCGATCTCCTCGACCGGGCCGCGGAGGTTCTCGTCGGCGGCGAACACGAGGTCCGGTACGCCGCGCCGGGCCAGCTCGCCGGCGAGCGCGAGACTGGTGGCGGCCTCCCCGGTGGAGTGGGTACAGCAGAACAGGACCGGCCGCGCACCGGCCTGATCCGCCTCCTGTCCGGGGCCGTCGGCCCGCTGCGTGCCGGTGGTCTGCTCCATGCGGCCAGTGCACCACCGCGGGGGCCGGGAAAACCCCGGAGTCACGCCGCCGGTGGCGGCGGCAGATGCACCGCGGTGACGAGCAGGCCCCGGTCGGCGTGCCAGCGCCCGGGGAACACCGGCACGCTCCGTCCGCCGACGACCGGGCCGGGGACGAGCAGACGGGCGGAGAACGTGCCGGCCGCGGCGTCGAACGCGATCTCGGCCTCGTCGAAGTCCAGCTCGCGACCGGTCAACGGGTACCAGGCCTTGAAGACGCTCTCCTTGGCGCTGAAGTACATCCGGTCCCACGCGATGTCCGGCCGCCGCCGTCCCAGCCCGGCGAGCAGCGCCCGCTCGGAGGGCAGGGTGACGGTCTCCAGGACCCCGGCGGGCAGCGGTGCGTCCGGCTCGGCGTCGATGCTCACCGCGGCGGACTCGGCGACCGAGGACACCGCGGCCGCCCGGTACCCGGTGCAGTGCGTCATGCTGCCGACCACCCCAGGCGGCCACTGCGGGGCTCCGCGACGGTTCGGGAGGATCGGGGCGGGGGAGCGGCCGAGCCGGCCCAGCGCGCGGCGGGCGAGCCTGCGCACCGTGGTGAACTCGCGCCGCCGGGACTCCACGGCCCGGGCGACGAGCTCGCGCTCCTGGGGGAAGAGGCCCTCGCCGGGGTGCTCCTCGTCGTCGTAGGCGCACTCGGTGACGACCCGGCCGGGCAGCACGTGCTCGATCACCGCACACCCCCGGCGACCGGCAGCGGCAGCACCGCGCGCAACGGTTCCCGGGGCGGCCGGGGCCGCCATTCGCGCGGATAGCCCACCGACACCTCCTCGAAACGGACCCCGTCGTAGTAGGTGACGCGGGGGATGTGCAGGTGGCCGTAGACGACGGCCGCGGCGCGGAACCGGACGTGCCAGTCGGCCGTCAGCTCGGTGCCGCACCACTGCGCGAACTCCGGGTACCGCAGCACCCGCGTCGGATGACGCAGCAGCGGCCAGTGGTTCACCAGCACCGTCGGCAGGTCCGGGTCGACCGCGGCCAGGCGGTGCTCGGTCAGCGCGGCCCGGCGTCGGCACCAGGTGGCGCGGTCCGGGTAGGGGTCGGGATGCAGCAGGAACTCGTCGGAACAGACGACACCCGCGTCGTGAGCGATCCGGAGCGACTCCGCCGCCGTCGTCGCGCCGGGGGCGCGGAAGGAGTAGTCGTAGCCGACGAACAGCGGGGCGACGGCGACCGGTCCGCCGGGACCGTCCCACACCGGGTACGGGTCCTCCGGAGTGGTGACGCCCAGCTCCCGGCAGGTCTCGACGAGCGCCCGGTAGCGCGCGTCGCCGCGCAGCGTGCAGGGGTCCTGCGGATGGGTCCACAGGTCGTGGTTGCCCGGGGTCCAGAGCACGCGTGCGAAGCGGCTCGCGAGCAGACGCAGGGTCGACTCGATGTCGGCGTACATCTCGCCGACGTCACCGGCGACGATCAGCCAGTCGCGCTCGGTGGACGGGCGCAGCGACTCGACGAGCGCCCGGTTCTCGGCGTGCACGACGTGGAGGTCGGCGACGGCGAGCAGCTGGGGTTCGGGCACGGTGGGTCCTCCCGGTCGGTCGGGGAACGGTCAGGGGGCCAGGGTGTCGGCGTCGCTGGTACGCGCGGCGTGCAGCCGGGCGTAGGCGCCACCGGCGCGCAGCAGTGTGTCGTGGGTGCCCTGCTCGACGATCCGGCCGGCGTCCATGACCACGATCCGGTCGGCGTCGCGGATCGTCGACAGCCGGTGCGCGATCACGAAGCTGGTCCGCCCGGTCCGCACGGTGGCCATCGCGCGCTGGATCAGCAGCTCGGTGCGGGTGTCGACGGAGCTGGTGGCCTCGTCGAGGACGAGCACGGCGGGGTCGGCGAGGAACGCCCGCGCCACCGTGATCAGCTGCTTCTGTCCGGCGCTGGCGCCGCCGGAGTCCTCGTCGAGGACGGTGTCGTAGCCGTCGGGCAGCGTCGCGACGAACGTGTCGACGCAGGTGGCGCGGGCCGCCTGCTCGATCTCGTCGCTGGTCGCGCCGGGCGCGCCGTAGGCGATGTTCTCGGCGATGGTCCCGCCGAACAGCCAGGTGTCCTGCAGGACGAGCCCGAACCGGGACCGCAGGTCGGCGCGGGTCATCGTCGCGGTGTCCACGCCGTCGAGCAGGATCTGCCCGCCCTCGATCTCGTAGAAGCGCACGAGGAGGTTGCCCAGGGTGGTCTTCCCCGCGCCGGTGGATCCGACGATCGCGACCGTGCTGCCCGGCTCCACGGTCAGCGACAGGTCCTCGATGAGCGGGACGTCGGGGACGTAGCGGAACGACACCCGGCGGAACTCGACCCGGCCCGCCGGTGCCGCGGGCACGGCAGGGCGGGCCGGCTCGGGCGACTGTTCGGGCGCGTCGAGCAGCGTGAACACCCGCTTCGCCGACACCACCCCCGACTGGAGCCGCCCGGCCACCGAGGCGATCTCGACGATCGGCTGGCTGAACTGGCGGGCGTAGAGGATGAACGCCTGCACGTCGCCGAGGGTGAGCGAGCCGGAGAGCACCTTCCACGCGCCGAGGACGGCCACCACCAGGTACCCGAGGTTCGCCACGAACATCATCACCGGCTCCATCGCGCCGGACGAGGTCTGGGCCGACGCCCCGGCCCGGTACACCGCGTCGTTGCACTCGGCGAACCGGCGCCGCGCCTCGTCCCGGCGGTGGTGGCCGCGGATGAGGGAGTGCCCGGTGCAGACCTCCTCGACGTGGGCGTTGAGCGCGCCGTTGGCCTCCCACTGTGTGGTGAACTGCGGGTGCGCGTGGCGACCCAGCCCGACCGCGAGCAGCCCCGCCAGCGGCACGCTGAGGATCATCACCATCGCCAGCGACGGCGAGATCACCACCATCAGCGTGAGCATCGCGACCAGCGACAGGAGCGAGGTGATCAGCTCGGCCAGGGTCTGTTGGAGGGTCTGCTGGAGGTTGTCGACGTCGGTGGTGGTACGTCCGAGGGTCTCGCCGGCCGCATGCCGGTCGTAGTGCCGCAGCGGGAGGCGGGACAGTTTCGCCCGGGCCCGGCCCCGCAGGTCGTGGATCACCTGCCACACCACGGATGCGACGATCCGGCCCTGGACGAGCGTGAACAGCGACGCCCCCAGGTAGACCACGAGCAGGACCAGCAGCAACCTGGCGACCGAGTCGAAGTCGACACCGTCGGCGGGGCCGGGGCTGCCCGCTGCGGGCCCGCCCGCTCCGCCCGGACCCAGGACGCCGACCGCGATCAGGTCGGTCACCCGGCCCAGTAGCAGCGGGCCGACGGCGTTGAGCGCGATCCCGGCCACGCCGGTCAGGACGGCCAGCGCCACCGGCCCGCGGTGCGGCCGCAGCAGCCCCACGAGCCGGCGCGC
>NZ_WWFY01000984.1:0-226 GCF_009864975.1 Pseudonocardia sp. SID8383 | reverse complement strand
GGTGCGGGTGGCCTCGTCGTCACCGGACGCCGGGGCCGCGGGGCGCTCGGTCTGCTCGCCGGGCGCCGGGGCGGAGCCGGAGCCGGGGATCGCGGAGGGGCGGGTGACATCCACGTCGTCCCCGGTACCGCCCGCGCCCGCCGTGTAGGGGGTGGTCGGGGGCGGGGCCTGCTCGCCTCCCGGCGCGCCGGTCACCGCGGCGGCGCGGTCGCCGTAGGACACCCCG
>NZ_WWFY01000983.1:0-247 GCF_009864975.1 Pseudonocardia sp. SID8383 | reverse complement strand
CCAGCCGCGGCCAGTCGGCCAGGTCGCGCAGCAGCTGCCGGTCGTGGGTGGCGACGACGACGGCCGCCGAGGTGTCCCGGACCATCGCGGTGAGCTCGTCCACGAGCCGCGCGGACAGGTGGTTGGTCGGCTCGTCGAGCAGCAGCGTCGTCGGGCGCTCCGCCAGGGCGCGGGCCAGGTCGAGCCGGCGCCGCCGGCCCTCCGACAGCCGACCCACCGGGGTCCGCAGCGCCGCCGCGTCGAGCAG
>NZ_WWFY01000982.1:0-308 GCF_009864975.1 Pseudonocardia sp. SID8383 | reverse complement strand
ACGGCGTCCCGCGCGGGCCCGGCGACGATCCGGCCCGGCTGCGGCGTGACGTTGGGACAGGTCGTGACGGCCCGCCCACCGGCCAGCAGCAGGCCGAGCGCGTCGGCGCGGGCGTCGTCGTCGTCGACCGAGAGCAGCACCGGCCAGTGCCCGCGGGTGCGGGCCAGCCTGCCCGCGTTGTGCAGCAGCACCGCCGGGTCGGCACCGTCGGCACCGCCGAGCAGCAGCACCGCCCCGGGGCGGCGGCTCGACAGCTCCAGCACCGCGTCGGTCTCCAGCGGCCCGGGGTGCACCCCGACCACCCGGGC
>NZ_WWFY01000981.1:0-1562 GCF_009864975.1 Pseudonocardia sp. SID8383 | reverse complement strand
GTGATCAAGATGGTGCTGGCGATGCGGCACGGGACGGTGCCGCGCACGTTGCACGTGGACGCGCCGTCCTCGCACGTGGACTGGTCCGACGGCACGGTCGCGCTGCTCACCGAGCCGACGCCGTGGCCCGAGACCGGGCGCCCCCGCCGGGCGGGCGTGTCGTCGTTCGGCATCAGCGGCACCAACGCCCACGTCATCGTCGAGCAGCCGGAGCCGACGCCGACCACCGCCACCGTCGGTGGCCGGGAGCTGCCCGCCGTGCCGTGGGCGCTGTCGGGCGCCTCCGCCGACGCGCTGCGCGACCAGGCCGCCCGCCTGCTCACCCACGTCCGCGACGGCCACGCCGTCGACCCCGCGATCGATCCCGCGATCGACCCCGCCGACGTCGGCTGGTCCCTGCTGCGCACCCGCGCCGCCCTCGATCAGCGCGCGGTCGTCGTCGGCACCGGGGCGGAGCAGACCCTGCGCGGCCTGGCGGCGCTCGCCGCGGGCGAGGCCGACCCGGCCGTCGTCACCGGCACCACCGCGACCGGCCGTACCGCGTTCCTGTTCTCCGGGCAGGGCTCGCAGCGCCTCGGCATGGGCCGCGAGCTGCACGCCCGGTACCCGGCCTTCGCCGACGCCTTCGACGCCGCACTGTCCGCGCTGGACGCCGAGCTGGGCTCCGACCTGCGTGCGGTCGTCTGGGGCCACGGTGACAGCGCCGGGGCCGCACTGGACGCGACCGGCGCCACCCAACCGGCGCTGTTCGCGCTGGAGGTCGCGCTGTACCGGCTGCTGGAGTCCTGGGGCGTCGCCCCCGACCTCGTCGCCGGCCACTCCGTCGGCGAGATCGCCGCCGCCCACGTGGCGGGGGTGTTCACCCTCGCCGACGCCGCGCGGCTGGTCGCCGCCCGCGGCACCCTGATGCAGGCGCTGCCCGCCGGCGGCGCGATGGTCGCCGTCGAGGCGACCGAGGACGAGGTCGCCGCTCTGCTCACCCGCGACGACGTCGCGATCGCCGCGGTCAACGGCCCGTCGGCCGTCGTCGTGTCCGGCTCGCAGGACGGCGTCGACGCCGTCGCGGCGGCGCTCGCCGAGGGCGGGCGACGGACCAGCAGGCTGAGGGTCAGCCACGCGTTCCACTCGCCGCTGATGGAGCCGATGCTCGCCGAGTTCCGCTCCGTGGTCGCCGGCCTGTCCCCGGAGGCCCCGGCGGTGCCCGTGGTCTCCTCCCTGACCGGTGACCTCGCCGGTGCCGACGAGCTGTGCGACCCCGGGTACTGGGTGCGCCACGTCCGCGAACCCGTCCGGTTCGCCGACGCCGTCACCACCCTCGCCGGCCGCGGCGCCGTCACCTTCGTCGAGATCGGCCCCGGCGGCGTGCTGTCGGCCATGGCCCAGGACTCGCTGCCCGCCGACGGGACCGTCACCGTGCCCGTGCTGCACGGCGAGGGCTCCGAGGACGTCGCCGTCGTCGCCGCGCTCGCCGCGCTGCACGTCCGCGGCGTACGGATCGACTGGGACGCCGTGTTCGACGGCACCGGCGCCGCCCGCGTCGACCTGCCGACCTACGCCTTCCA
>NZ_WWFY01000980.1:0-387 GCF_009864975.1 Pseudonocardia sp. SID8383 | reverse complement strand
ACCCCGCCCGCCCCGACCACCACCCCGGCCCCGCCGACCGGCATCGCGCCCGACGACGCCCGGACCGCGACCCCCGCCCCGACCGACGACGCCCCGCGCACCGAGGGCGTCGTCTGTCGTGTCGTCCGGTTCGTGATCGTCCCCTGCTGAGGCCCGGCCGGGCTAGGCAGGTTTGAGCCCCTCCGGCTCCGGCTACCGACAGTGCAGGAGGCGATCACGATGAGCGCACGGCACCGACGTCCACGTACCACGCCGGGCCGCCTGGCCCTGCTCGGCACCGTCCCGCTGGTCGGCGGTGCCGGTCTGGCGGCCGCCCTCGTCGGTGGCGCCGACGACACGGACCCGGCCCGGGACATCACCCCCACCGCCGCAGCCGCCGACGGCACA
>NZ_WWFY01000100.1:0-435 GCF_009864975.1 Pseudonocardia sp. SID8383 | reverse complement strand
CCGCGGCGCGGGGTCCTTCCGCGGCGCGGGGGCGGACCGGGCAGGGGCCTCGTCGGACGGACCGGAGGAGCCGGAGGACCCGGCGTCCGAGCCGCCGGAACCCGAGCCGGACTTCTTCCCGGTCAGCCCGCCCGCGACGTCGTCGACGCCCCGGCCCAGCGATTCGGCGGTGTCCCCGACGCCCTGCGCGGCCTCGCCGACGCCGTTTCCGACCTTCTTGACCGGCCCCTCGGACGACGCCGGTACGACCTCGGGCCGATCGGCCTTCTTCGCGGCGCCCGAACCCGCACCCGGACCCGCACCGGAGCCCGCGCCGTCCCCGGGGCCCGGCTCGCCACCGGTCAGGCCGGCGACGCCGTCGGCGGCACCGGACACGGCACCACCCAGCTTCTCCCCCGGGCCTGCGTCACGGCCGGGCGTGCTGCCCGGGCCGCG
>NZ_WWFY01000979.1:0-414 GCF_009864975.1 Pseudonocardia sp. SID8383 | reverse complement strand
GACCCGGCGACCGCGCCCGCCCCCTGGAACAGCATGCAGACGGTGTTGGTGATGTTCGCCGTCGTCGCGGGGAGCCCGACGGCCAGCAGCGCGGGGTAGGAGAACAACGACGCGAGGCCGGCGACGGCGCCGATCAGGCCGGCCGCGATGCCGGCACCGAACAGCGTGAGCAGCTGCCACGGGGTCACGGACGGTGCATCTCGTTGTCGATGCACAGGACCCTACCCGCCGCCCGGTGAGGGGCACGACCACGTCACAATGGCGCCGATCGGCGCAGCGAACTGCGTCGGAACGGGGGTCACGGTGGTGGGGCCGCGCGAGGCCGGGGTGGGTGCCGCCCTGCTGCTCCTGCTCGCGGGCTGCGGCAACGCGGGCCCCGACGTCGCTGCCCCCCGCCCGCCCGTCCCGGCCCTC
>NZ_WWFY01000978.1:0-3874 GCF_009864975.1 Pseudonocardia sp. SID8383 | reverse complement strand
TCCCGGACACCGGGGGCGACGTCGTCGGGAGTACCGACCGGCCGCATCTCCAGCGCCCGGACCTCGGCGACGGGTGCGCCGCCGGTGTCGGTCGCGGAGACGGTGAGGGTGCCGTCGGGGTCGCGGCGCAGCCGGGCCCGCAGCGCGGACGCACCGGCGGCGGCCAGCGAGACACCGCTCCAGGCGAACGGGACGCCCGCGGCGGTGGTGCCGGCCGTGTCCCCGCCCCGGTCCTCGGCCAGCCATGCCGACTGCAGGGCGGCGTCGAGCAGGGCGGGGTGCAGGGCGTAGGCCGTGGCGGTCCCGTCGGCGGGTTCGGGCAGGGCGAGCTCGGCGAACACCTCGCCGTCGCGCCGCCAGGCGGCCCGCAGGCCCTGGAAGGACGGGCCGTAGGCGAAGCCCTCGGCCGCGCGGGCCGGGTAGAAGCCGTCGAGGTCCACCGGTTCGGCGCCGGCGGGCGGCCAGATCCCGTCGAGCGGGTCCGGGACCGGCGGGAGGGCGGTGACCAGCGTGCCGGTGGCGTGCAGGGTCCACCCGGCGTCGGGGTCCGGGTCGTCGTCGGTGCCGTGGGGGCGGGAGTGGACGGTGACGGGCCTGCGGCCCGCGGCGTCGGCCGCCCCGAGGCGGACCTGGGTCCGGACGGTCTCGTCGTCGGGCAGCACCAGCGGTGCGGTGAGCGTGAGCTCCTCGACGTGGTCGCAGCCGACCTCCTCACCGGCGCGCAGGACGAGCTCGACGAACGCGGTGCCGGGCAGCAGCACCCGGCCGCCGACGGCGTGGTCGGCCAGCCACGGCTGGGTGCGGGTCGAGATCCGACCGGTGAGCACGAGGCCCTCGCCGTCGGCGAGCGCGACGACGCTGCCGGCCAGCGGGTGCCCGGTCGTCCCGGTCCCGGCCGGTGCGCCGGTCGCTCCGGACGGCCAGAAGTGCCGGTGCTGGAAGGCGTAGGTCGGCAGGTCGACGTGGTCCGGCCCGGCCGGGAGCAGGGCGGTCCAGTCGACGGGGACGCCCGTGGTGTGCAGCGTGGCGAGCGCGGTGAGGGCGGTGCGCTCCTCGTCGCGGTCGCGGCGCAGCACCGGGACCGTCACGGTCGTGTCCTCGGGCAGGGACTCGCGGGCCATCGCCGAGAGCACCCCGTCCGGACCCAGCTCCAGGAACGTGGTCGCGCCGGCCTCGGCCAGCGCCCGCACCCCGTCGCCGAAGCGGACGGCCTCGCGGACGTGCCGCACCCAGTACCCCGGGACGCACAGCTGACCCGGCCCCGCCAGCGCACCGGTCACGTTCGACACCACCGGCACCACCGGCTCGGTGTAGGTGAGCTGCTCGGCGACGGCTCGGAACTCCTCGAGCATCGGGTCCATCAGCGGCGAGTGGAACGCGTGCGAGACCCGCAGCGTGGTGACCGAGCGGCCCTGCGCGCGCAGCTGTTCCGCGACGGCCAGGACGGCGTCTCGTGCCCCGGCCAGCACGAGCGAGGCGGGTCCGTTGACCGCGGCGACCGCCACGTCGTCGGTCAGGTGCGGGCGCACCTGCTCCTCGGTCGCACGGACGGCGACCATCGCGCCCCCGGTCGGCAACGCCTGCATCAGCGACGCCCGCGCCGCGACCAGGCGCGCCGCGTCGGCCAGCGAGAACACCCCGGCCACGTGCGCCGCCGCGATCTCACCGATCGAGTGCCCCGCCACCAGGTCGGCCCGCACACCCCAGGACTCCACCAGCCGGTGCAGCGCGACCTCGACCGCGAACAACGCGGGCTGGGCCGTGCCGGTCTCGTCCAGCGCCGCGGCGTCGGTGCCCCATACCAGGGCCCGCAGGTCACCGCCGAGCTCGGCGTCCAGCACCGCGACGACGGCGTCGAACGCCTCGGCGAACACCGGGAACCGCCCGTACAGCTCGCGGCCCATCCCGAGCCGCTGCGAACCCTGCCCGGAGAACACCACCGCGGTGCGGCCGGGCCGGGCGGTCCCGGTCACGACGGCCGGGTCGGGGGTGTCCGCGGCGAGCGCGGCCAGCGCGCGCAGGGCGTCGTCGCGGTCTCCGGCCAGGACGGCGGCCCGGTGGGCGAACCGCGACCGGCTGCTCGCCAGTGCCGACGCGACGTCGGCCGGGACGAGGCCGGACCGGTCCTGCAGGTGCGCGCGCAACCGGTCGGCCTGCCCGCGCAGCGCCTCGGGGGTCCTGCCGGACAGCACCAGCGGCGCCAGGCCGTCCCGGGCGGGTGCCGGGGCGACCGCGTCGGCGGGTTCCACCGGCGACGGCTGCTCCAGCACGACGTGGGCGTTGGTGCCGCTGATGCCGAACGAGGAGATCCCGGCGCGGCGGGCACGCCCGGTCTCCGGCCACGGCGTCTGCTCGGTGAGCAGCTCGACCGCCCCGGCGTCCCAGTCGACGTGCGAGGAGGGCTCGGTGACCCCGAGGGTGCGGGGCAGCACCCCGTGCTGCATCGCCATGATCATCTTGATCACACCGGCGACACCGGCGGCGGCCTGGGTGTGGCCCATGTTGGACTTGACCGAGCCGAGCAGCAGCGGCTGCTCGCGGTCCTGTCCGTAGGTCGCGAGCAGGGCCTGGGCCTCGATCGGGTCGCCCAGGGTGGTGCCGGTGCCGTGCGCCTCGACGGCGTCGACGTCGGCGGTGGACAGCCCACCGGAGGCCAGTGCCTGCCGGATGACCCGCTGCTGGGACGGCCCGTTGGGCGCGGTGAGCCCGTTGGAGGCGCCGTCCTGGTTGACCGCCGAGCCGCGGACCACGGCGAGGATGCGGTGGCCGTGGCGGAGCGCGTCGGACTGCCGCTCCAGCAGGAGCATGCCGACGCCCTCGGACCAGCCGACGCCGTCGGCGGACTCGGAGAACGGCTTGGATCGCCCGTCGGGGGCGAGGCCGCGCTGGCGGGAGAACTCGACGAAGGTCTCGGGGCCCGCCATGACGGTGACACCGCCGGCGAGCGCCCGGTCGCACTCCCCGCCGCGCAGCGCCTGCGCGGCGAGGTGCAGGGCGACCAGCGACGACGAGCACGCCGTGTCCACCGTCATCGCCGGACCCTCGAAGCCGAACGAGTAGGAGATGCGGCCCGAGGCCACCGACAGCGCGCTGCCCTGGCCCTGGAAGCCCTCGAACTCGTCGCCGTCCAGACGGGTGCCGTAGCCCGAGTACATGACGCCGGCGAACACACCGGTCCGGCTGTCCCGCAGGCTGTGCGGGTCCAGCCCGGCGCGCTCGATCGCCTCCCACGACGACTCCAGCAGCAGCCGCTGCTGGGCGTCGGTCGCCATCGCCTCGCGCGGGCTCATCCCGAAGAAGTCCGCGTCGAAGCCGGCGGCGTCGTCGAGGAACCCGCCGGAGCGGGCGTAGGAGGTGCCGCGGTGCGCGGGATCGTCGTCGAACAGGTCGTCGAGGTCCCAGCCGCGGTCGGTCGGGAACCCGGCGATCACGTCGGTGCCCTCGTCGAGGACCCGCCACAGGTCCTCGGGCGAGCCGATCCCGCCGGGGAAGCGGCAGCTCATCCCCACGACGACGACGGGGTCGTCGGCCGTGGTGATCCCGGCGATGTCGGCGCCGGTCCCGGAGTCGCCGTCGGCGTCCGGGCCGAGGAGCCCGACGAGCAGGTGCTCGGCGAGCGCGACGACCGTCGGGTAGTCGAAGATCGCGGTGGCGGGCAGCCGCAGACCGGTGGCGGCGCCGAGCTTGTTGCGCAGCTCGACGGCGGTCAGCGAGTCGAAGCCGAGGTCGCGGAAGGCCAGCTCGGGGTCGATGCGGTCACCGCCCGCGTGCCCGAGCACGGTCGCGGCCTCACCGCGGACCAGGTCGAGCAGGGCGGCGCGCCGCTCGGCGCGGCCGAGGGCACCGAGCCGCCCGGCCAGGCCGCCGGCGTCGG
>NZ_WWFY01000977.1:0-422 GCF_009864975.1 Pseudonocardia sp. SID8383 | reverse complement strand
CCGGGACGGCGACCGCGAGCGTCGCCGCGGGTGCCCCGAGCCCGACGGCGACGTGCGGGGTGCGGAACCGGCGGTGGGTGCGCCCCAGCGGGCGGGGTACGACGCCGTCGCGGGCCAGGGCGAACAGCACCCGCGACAGCGCGGTGGTCGTCGCGACGGCGCAGGCGAGGAAGGACAGGACGAGGGCGGCGTCGAGCAGCGGGGGGATCCAGGACCAGCCGCGCGCGACGGCGAGGACCTGCACCGGCTGGGTCTGCCCGGCGAGCCCGCCCGGGACGGCGGCGAACCCGGCGACCTGCACCGCGGCCGCGAAGACGTAGAGCACCGCGGTCACCGCCGCGGTCGCCGTGACCGCTCGCGGCACCGACCGGAACGGGCGCCGGGCCTCGGCCCCGAGCGAGGTCGCCACCTCGAACCCGATG
>NZ_WWFY01000976.1:0-1585 GCF_009864975.1 Pseudonocardia sp. SID8383 | reverse complement strand
CGCGTGGGGTCCGGGCGGGCCGGGACGGCCGCGAGCTCTCCGACCGTCCCGCGCAGCACCCGCACGGTGGGCCCGGCGAGCGCGGTGGCGACGGCGTCGGCCAGCGGGCCGTCACCGGCGACGGTCACGGTGGCCGTCCGGGCCGGGCGGGTGTCGTCGAGGTACCCGGCCGCGGCGAACGCGCCGCGCTCCGGGTCGAGTCCCGGCGGAGGTGTGGGGTCGGCGCCGGCGAACCAGCGGGTCAGTGCCTCGACCGTGCCGCGGGGCAGGTCGACCCCGCGCAACCGGCCGGAGGCCTCCCGCAGCGCCGAGCCCCGGCCGGGGACCTCGAACACGCTCACGCCCGGTCGCAGTCGTTCCACTCGCACTCCCTGGTCCGTCGGTCGGTCACGGCAGACCGCGGGCCCGGCACCGTCACCGGTGCCGGGCCCGCGGCGGGTGTCACTCCTGCTCGGCGGCCTGCTCGGTCGCGAACGGGTTCTCGACGAGGGCGTTGGAGTGGCTCGCGGAGTTGTGCGGAAGGGCGCGCTCGGCCTCGAGCTCGGTGAAGATGTCCTTCATCGTTTTCTCCTCCAGTGGGTGACATCGTCCGGTTCCGGACCACCCCATCGTGACCACAAACGACATCGGTTTTCAACAGTGGTGTGTCTCGTGGCACCACTATTGGTGATGACTGTCGTTTCACACTATGGTTCGCGCATCCGCCGACGGAAGGACCCCGTGAGCGAGACGGCCCCGACCGCCCCCGAGCACGAACGCACCGACCTGCGCCGCTACCTCGCCGCCCGGGTCGTCTCGGTCGCCGGCTCCCTGGTCGCCGCGGTCGCCCTGCCCGTGCTCGTCTACCGGCTGACCGGCTCGCCCGCGTGGACGGCGGCGATCGCGACCGCGGAGGCACTCCCCTACCTGCTGTTCGGGCTGGTCGCGGGAGCGCTGGCCGACCGGGTCGACCGCAGGCGGCTCATGGTCGGCGTCGACCTGGCGTGCGGCGCGGTGCTGGCGGGGATCCCGCTCGCCTGGTGGGCCGGGGTACTCACACCGTGGCAGGTGCTCGGCACGGCGGTCGCGGTGCAGACCGGTTTCGTCTTCTTCGACGCCGCGAACTTCGGCGCCCTGCCCACGCTGGTCGGGCCCGACCGGATCACCGCGGCGTTCTCCACCCTCTACGGCGCGACGACCGTCGTCGAACTGGTCGTGCCGCCGCTCGCCGGGCTGGCCGTCGCGACCCTGGCCCCGGCCGGGCTGCTGTCGGTCACCGCGCTCACCGCGGTCGCGTCGGCGCTGCTGATCCGGTCGGTCGCCGGGAGCCTGTCCCCCGGGCCCGGCACCCGCGCGCCGACCCGGATCCTCGCCGACGTGCGCGAAGGCCTGGCACTGCTCGTGGGCCACCCGGTGGTCCGGACGCTGACGCTGGTCGGTACCACCCAGGCCGTCGCGGGCGGCGCCTGGCTCGCGATGACCGTGCCGTGGGCGGACCGGGTGCTCGGCATCCGCGCCGACGGCGACGCCCGGCTCGGCCTCCTGTTCGCCTGCTGGGGTGTGGGCGGGCTCGCCGCGGCCCGGCTGGTCCCGCGGCTGTCGGAGC
>NZ_WWFY01000975.1:0-667 GCF_009864975.1 Pseudonocardia sp. SID8383 | reverse complement strand
CGCGGCGCGTACCGGATCGGTCCGCTGCGCGGTCGCGGCACCGACGCGCTCGGCCTCGCCGAGTTCCGCCACGACCTGCTCCCCGCCGACCGGCTGCTGGTCCTCCCCCGGGTCACCCCGCTGACCGGGCGCCCGGCCCTGACCTCCACCGCCGCCGGGCGCGGCGCCGAGGGCGGCAGCCGTCCCGGCCCCGGCACCCCGGACGTGCTCATCCGCCCCTACCGCCAGGGCGACGAGCTGCGCCGTGTGCACTGGCGCTCCAGCGCCCGGCGCGACGAGCTGATGGTCCGCCTCGACGACCGTCCCGACCCGTCCGGCGTCACGCTGCTGATCGACCGGCGCGACAGCGCCCACCGCGGACACGGGCCCGCCTCCAGCCTGGAATGGGCGGTGGCGTTCACCGCCAGTGTCGCGGTCCATCTGCTGCAGCGCGGCGAGGCTGTCGCACTCGTCGACGAGTCCGGCGACACCGTCGGCGACGTGCCGCCCGGTGTGACCGGTGCGGACGCCGTCCCCCCGCGGCTGGAGTCGCTCGCGCTGCTGCGGCCCTCGGCGAGCACCGGGTTCACCGCGCCCGGCCCCGGGCCCGGGCACCCGGAGGGCGTGCTCGCGGTGCTCGGCGGGACCGCGCCGCAGGACGTCACCGCGCTGGTCTCGGCCTGGCCGC
>NZ_WWFY01000974.1:0-780 GCF_009864975.1 Pseudonocardia sp. SID8383 | reverse complement strand
CGACGACGACTTCTTCGCCCTCGGCGGGGACTCGATCATCGCGATCCGGCTGGTGTCCGCGGCCCGCGCGGCCGGGCTGGCGCTCACCCCGCGCCAGGTGTTCCGGCAGCGCACGGTCGCCGGGCTGGCCACCGTCGCCGAGCCGGTCGCGCACGACCACACCCACGACGACGGCGTCGGGCCGGTCGGGTCCACCCCGATCCTGGACTGGCTCACCGAGGTCGACCCGCACGCGCCCGGCTACAACCAGTCGGTGCTGGTGCGCACGCCGGCCGGGCTGACCGGGCCGGTGCTGCGCCGCGCCCTGGGCGCGCTGCTCGCCACGCACGGCATGCTCCGCGCCCGGCGCACCGCCGACGGCCTGGAGATCCCGGCCGCGGTGCCCGGCCCGGTGCTGCGGGAGGTGCCGGTCAGCGCGGCGAACACCGCCGACCAGGTGCGCGAGCAGCTGGGGGAGGAGGCACTCGCCGCGCGCGACCGGCTCGACCCCGGCTCCGGCACGATGCTGTCGGCGGTCTGGTTCGACGCCGGACCGGACGCCCCCGGCCGCCTGTTGCTGGTGGTGGCCCACGTCGCCGTGGACTGGGTGTCGTGGCGGATCCTGCTCGACGATCTCGCCGGTGCCGTCGCCGCCCAGGACGCGGGGCGCAAGCCGTCGCCGCCGCCGGTCCCGGTGTCCTACCGCGCCTGGGCGTCGATGCTCGCCGCCGAGGCCGCCCGCCCGCAGCGGGTCGCCGAGACCGGCCGGTGGCGGTCGGTCCTGGCCGGACCGCGGGTGGC
>NZ_WWFY01000973.1:0-924 GCF_009864975.1 Pseudonocardia sp. SID8383 | reverse complement strand
GAGGAGACGGTGCCCGTCCCCCCGCTGCCGGTGCCGTCGCCACCGGTCGGCCGGCTCGGCGGCTGCGGTGACACCCACGCCGGGCCGGTGCCGCCCCCGCCGGTCGGGGTCGCGTCGTACGTCGTCGCCGACCTCGACTCGGGTGCGGTGCTCGCCGCCCGGGCCCCGCACGCGCGGCAGCGTCCGGCGTCGACGATCAAGCTGTTGCTCGCGCTGGTCGTCGACGAGCGGCTGCCGATGGACCGGGTGGTCGCGGGCACCGCCGATGACGCGAACGTTGACGGCAGCCGGGCCGGGATCGGCCCCGGCGGGCGCTACACGGTCGACCAGCTGCTGCACGGGCTGCTGCTGTCCTCGGGCAACGACGCCGCGAACGCCCTGGCCCGCGAACTCGGCGGGGTCCCCGCGACGCTGGCCGCCATGCGCGACGAGGCCCGCCGCCTCGGTGCCCTGGACACCCGTCCCGCGACGCCCGCCGGCCTCGACGGCCCGGGGATGTCCGCCTCGGCCTACGACCTGGGCCTGTTGCTGCGCGCCGTACTGGAGCGCCCGCGGATCGCGGCCGCGCTGACCACCCGCAGCATCCCGTTCCCCGGGTTCGCCGACAAGCCCGGCTTCCTGCTCGGCAACGACGACCGGCTCCTCGGTGCCCCCGGCTTCCTCGGCGGCAAGAACGGGTTCACCGACGCCGCCCGGCACACCTTCGTCGGGGCGATGGAGCGCGACGGGCGACGGCTGGTCGTGGCCCTCGTGCGCGGCGAGCCCCGGCCGGTGCTGATGGTCGACCAGGCCCGCGCCCTGCTGGACTGGGGCTTCGGCGCCCCGGCCACCGGGATCGGGACGCTGGTCGAGCCGGGCACCACGGGCTCCGCCGACGGCTCGGGCACGCCCCGGGGCGCCGCGGCCCCCGCGGGCGGGGCAGAC
>NZ_WWFY01000972.1:0-964 GCF_009864975.1 Pseudonocardia sp. SID8383 | reverse complement strand
CGGGCGTCCAGCAGCACCGCCGGGTGGGCGGGCCAGCTCGCGAGCACCGGGGCCAGCTCCTCCGGTGCGGCGCCCACGGCCGGTCCCCCGTCGCGGGACAGCCGGATCAGGTGCGCGACGCCGGGGGCGTCGATGCCCAGCACCCGGCCGACCGCGGTGAGGACCTCGTCGGAGGCGGTGACCCGGCCCTGCTCGAGCCACGTATACCAGGTCAGGCCCACCCCGGCGAGCACCGCGACCTCCTCGCGACGCAGCCCCGGCGTGCGCCGCCTGCCCCGGTCGGGCAGTCCGAGGGTCGCCGGGGCGACGCGCTCGCGGTAGGAGCGCAGGCAGGCGCCGAGCTCCCGGCGGCGGTCCGCCGTCGTGGCCCGCGGAGGGGCCGCCGATCCTGTCACCACGGGTACCCCCATCGGTTCGCTCCTGGTCCGGGCCCGGCCGTCGTCGCACGGTGGGCCCATGATCGGTATCGGTGTCAACCTCGCGGCCGGGCTCGAGGATTCCGGGTCGGCGAACCTGGTCGAGGAGATCGTGGGTCGCGCCCGTGCGGTCGCCGCGGCCGGGCTGCGGTCGGTGTGGCTGCCCCAGGGCTACGGCTACGACGCGCTCACCCTGTACGCCGCGCTCGCCCGGGAGGTCCCGGACGTCGAGCTGGGCGCGTCGGTCGTCGTCGTGCAGCCGCGGCACCCGCGGGTGCTGGCCGCGCAGGCGCTGACCGTGCAGGCGGCGTCGGGCGGGCGGCTCACGCTGGGGCTCGGGGTCAGCCACCCGGGGCTGCTGGAGGTGTACGGGCTGCCGTTCGCCCGGCCGGTGTCGGCCCTGTCGGAGCACCTCGACGTGCTGGCCCCGCTGCTGCGCGGCGAGCGGGTCCCCGGCTCGTCGGGTCCGGGGTCGGACCCGGCGGACACCGCGGTGCCCGGCGCGGAGCCGGAGGTCCCGGTGCTGCTGGGCGCGCTGGGACCGCGGA
>NZ_WWFY01000971.1:0-1202 GCF_009864975.1 Pseudonocardia sp. SID8383 | reverse complement strand
TGGGGACGGCGATGCCGGCGATGGCCGGGCGTGCCGAGCGCCGCGCCCCCGTCGACCCGCACGCCGCGCTGCGCACGGTGGCCGAGGCGGCGTCCCGGCTCGACGCCGAGGTGGTGCTGTCCACCGGTGGCCTCCCGGTCGACGACCTGGCGCTGCCTGCACACGTGCATCCCGCGCCGTGGGTGCCGCAGCCGCTGCTCCTGCAGGTCGCGGACCTGTTCCTGACCCACGGCGGCTACAACGGCGTCCGCGAGGCCGTGCGGCACGGCGTCCCGCTGGCGGTGCTGCCGCAGTTCGGGGACCAGGAGCACAACGCCCGCCGGATCGCCGAGCTCGGGCTGGGCGCGCACTGCACGCCCGACGCCGCCGAGATCGCCGCGACGTGCACCCGGCTCCTGGGCGACGACGACGTCCGCGCGCGGATGCGCTCGGCCCAGCGCGCGATGCTGGCGCTGCCGCCGGTGGAGGACGCCGTCGGCGTCCTGGAGGACCTGGCCGCGCGTCGGGTCCCCGCGCTCGTGGCCTGACCTGCCGGGTCAGGCGGGCGGGCCGTGCGGGACGCGCGGCCCGCAGGCGACGACGGTGCGCGCCCAGGTGCCGAACAGCACGAGCACCCCGAGCACGGTGACGATCAGGCCCGGCCCGATGTCGTCGGTGCCGGCGACCGCGGTCTGCCGCGACCACACCGCCCAGAGCCCGGTGACCGCGCCGACGCCGGTGACGGTGGCCGCGGTCCAGGCCAGCGGCCAGAGCCGGGTCAGGAGGGCGAGCACCGACGCCCCCACCGCGACGACCGCGACCACGGTGAACAGCCACGGCAGCGGCCCCATCGCGGCCCGGCCGACGAGGACCTCCCACCCGGCGCCGCGGGTGGACCAGGGCATGAGCAGGGCGGCGACGACGGCGGCGACCCCCGCCCCGGCGACGACCGAGGCGGGACCGGGGTCGATCCAGCGGTCGACCCGCCATGCGATGCGAGTGAGCTCGTCGGCGAGCTCGGGTGACGCCTGCGGGGACAGCGGGACCGGGCCGGGCGTACGCGGTGCGCTCATGCGGCTCCCTCGTCGTCACTGGTGCCGGGATGTCGGGACGGCCATTGCACCACGACGGCGCCGGCCGCGGCGCCACCGACGGGGTGGCACCGACGGGGTGGCACCGGGGGCCGGTCGGCGAGCCCGCCGCGCGCACCGCCCGGCGGTTCC
>NZ_WWFY01000970.1:0-1785 GCF_009864975.1 Pseudonocardia sp. SID8383 | reverse complement strand
CCGGCGTCGTCGCCCCCGGCGCCGTCGGAGCCCGCCACCGCGGCAGTGGGTGCCGCCGCCCCGTCGGCCCGCGTACCGGCCGACGCGGTGCCGGCGGTCGCGGCCCCCGTGGTCGTGTTCCCGGCGGATGCGGGCCCGGACGACACCGAACCGGTGGCGGCCCCGGTGGAGCCAAGCTGAGTCCCGGTGGCGGCGGGCTCGGTGGCGGCGGGCTCGGTGGGCGCGGGGTCGGTGGCGGCGGGCTCGTGCCCCCGGCCGCGCAGGACCAGGGCCAGTACCGGCAGGGCGATGGTGCCGAGCGCGTCGACGATCCCCGCGACGCCGAACCAGCGCCAGTACCACTCGCTGTCGCCGACCTCGCCGTCGGTGATCACCGGCAGCGCCAGCATCGTCGCGACGACGGCGATCGCGGCCAGGGTCAGCCCGAGCCCTGCGCGGATCACGGTGCGGCGCCGCTCGGCGAGGAGCAGCAGCAGGTTCGCGTGCGCCAGGCTGATCGCGACGATCGTCGCGACCAGCAGGGTCTTCAGCACCGACCCGTCGCCGTCGCCCTCGAAGAGCTCGTCGCCGCCCCAGACCAGCCACAGCGCGGCCACCGCGGCGACGACGCTCGCCGCCAGACCGGCGAACCCGAGGGCCCGCACGGCGCGGGTGACGACGGCGAGATGGCAGAGCGCCGAGGTGCCGAACGCGGCGACGACCAGCGTGGTCGCGACGATCCGTGCCTGCAGGTCGCCGAAGCCGCCGCCGAGCAGGGCGACGATCCCGCAGAGCGAGGCGACGAGCAGCGAGGCGACCACCGCGACGATCATCGCGCGGCGGGCCCCGCGGACCGGGGAGGCAGCTGGTGCGGTCATGCCGGCGAGGCTAGGGCCATCCGGTGCGGTCGGGCCTCCGTAGGGCTACGGCATCCCGGCGAGCAGGGTCGCGACGCCCTCCCGGTGCTGGGCGACGGCGTCGTCGACCCGCCCGCGCCGGGCCCGGCCCGCCGCCCGGGTGGAGACGAGTACGGCCAGGGTCCGCCCGTCCGGACCGGCGATCTCGACGCGGCCGAGGTCGTGGCCGGTGAGCAGGTCCATGGCGCGGGCCAGCGCGTCGGGCGGGAGCGGCGCGTGGACGTGCAGCCGGGCCCGGGCGCGGCACAGCCGGTCGGGGCTCCACGGGCCCGTGTCGGCGACGCCGCGGTAGAGCTCGTCGAGCCGCGGGTCGCAGCCCGGCAGCCGGACCCGGACGTCGCGATGGGTCTGGTTCAGCACCGCGTCGACGATCTCCACCAGCTCCCACCCGTGCGCGTCCGCGTCGACGGTGGCGAGCACGTCCGGAACCGCGCCGGGCAGCGGTGCGCCGCGCACGCCGGGGTCGGGGACGAGCGCGGCGATCCGGATGCGTTCGCCGTCCTTGCCACCGCCGACGGCGTCGTGGTCCTCCGGGCGGCCACCCCAGTCGGGGCCGTCGTGCCAGGCCACCGCGGACGGTTCGTGGACGAGCAGCGCACCGTTGTTCCAGGCCCGGTAGGCCAGGTCCCAGTCCTCGCCGCCGTAGCCGACGTAGCGCTCGTCGAAGCCGCCGAGGTCGTCGAACAGGCTGCGGTGCAGGGCGAGCACGGCGCTGATGACCAGCTGCCAGTCCGTGCCCGACGCGTCGAGCAGGTCGCGGGTGCGGCGGTAGCCGTCGGCGAGCCAGGCCGGGTCGGGCAGCTGCGGCGCGCCGGCCGGGTCGTCGCCCGGGGCGGTGCCGGACAGGTCCGCGTGCCGGCGACGCCCGACGGCGAGCACGTCCGGGCAG
>NZ_WWFY01000099.1:0-495 GCF_009864975.1 Pseudonocardia sp. SID8383 | reverse complement strand
ACCACGGTGCGGAGCTCGGCCAGGTCACCGGGCCAGTGCCAGGCCCGGAGCCGGTCCAGGGCCGCGCCGGACAGCCGGGACCCCGACGCGGGCGGGGGCAGCTCCGCGAGCAGCGTCTCCACCAGCGCCGGGAGGTGCTCGCGGCCCGCCGCCAGCGCCGGGAGGCGGACGGTGGTGGCGACCTGGCCGAGGAGGGCGGGGGTGGTGTCGTCGGTGGGGTCGGCGTCGGCGGTGAGGACGAACGGGACACCGGTCGCGGCCAGGTCCCGCAGGAGCTCCGGTCGCGGCCCCGGTGACAGGTGCACCCGCCGCAGGACGAGCCCGCGACCCGCGGCCAGCGCCGCGCGGGCCGTCTCCCACCACTCGCGCTCCCGGTGCGGCTCGACGACCACGGCGCCGTCGTGGCCCAGGCGGGACAGCACGCGGCGGGCGGTCCGCAGCTTCCCGCTGCCCCCGGGGCCGGTCACGGCGACGGTCTCCCGGTGGGAGACGGCC
>NZ_WWFY01000969.1:0-2631 GCF_009864975.1 Pseudonocardia sp. SID8383 | reverse complement strand
GGTGGACGGCCCCGCGGAGTCGCTGGCCGACCTCGTCGTCCGAGCCGGGGCGGCGGTGCTCGCCGAACGCCGTCGGCGGACCGGGGGCCACGGCCTCGGTGTCACCGGGTTCGCGGTCCTCGACGTGCTGGAGCGGTGCGGCGGACTGGCCCAGCGCGAGCTCGCCGCCCGGGTCCGGGTCGCCCCGACCAGCCTGACCCCGGTCGTCGACGTGTTGGAGGCGGCGGGGCTGGTGGTCCGCCGCGGGGATCCGGCGGACCGGCGGGTCCGGCTCGTCGCGCTCACCGGCGCCGGGCGGGACCGGTGGCGCGACGCCCGCTCCGACGGGCGCGGACCGTGGCTGCGGGAGCCGTCGGACGGGCTCGACGACGCCGTCCGCGCTTACCTGCTCGCGGTGATCGCCGACCTGGAGCAGGATCGGCCCGACGTGACGTGATCGGCGGGGGAGTGCGATGGGACGGACCGCGGTCGAGGTGGTCGACCTGGTGAAGCGGTACCCGAAGGCGAAGGGCAACGCCGTCGACGGCCTGTCGTTCTCGGTGGCCGAGGGTGAGGTGTTCGGGCTGCTCGGGCCCAACGGCGCCGGGAAGACCACGACCGTCGGCGTGCTGACGACCCGCGTGGTGCCGACCTCGGGCACGGCCCGGGTCGCCGGGCTCGACGTGCGCGCCGACGCCGTCGCCGTCTGCGCGAAGCTGGCCGTCGTCCCGCAGCGCCAGAACCTGGACCGTTCCCTCGGTGTCCGCGACAACCTGGTCTTCCACGCCGCCTACCACGGCGTCGGGCGGGCGGAGCGCAATCGCCGCGCCGACGAACTGCTGGAGCGGATGGGGTTGACCGACAGGGCGAAGGCTGTCGCCGACGACCTGTCCGGCGGCCAGGCCCAGCGCGTCATGATCGCCCGCGGACTCATGCACTCCCCGGAGGTGCTGTTCCTCGACGAACCTTCGACCGGCCTGGACCCGCAGGCCCGGCTGTTCGTCCACGACCAGATCAGCGGGCTGCGCGACGAGGGCGTGACCGTCGTGCTCACCACCCACGACATGGACGAGGCGCACAAGCTGTCGGACCGGATCGGGATCGTCGACCACGGGCGGCTGCTCGCGCTGGACACCCCGGACGCGCTGGTCCGGTCGCTGCCGGGCAGCGCGACCGTGGAGATCGTCGCCGACCACGGGCCCGGTGCGGCGGAGACGCTGCGCGTGGCGCTGGCCGGGCTGGGCGGTGTCGCACGTGCCGAGACCCCGCCGGGCCGCGGCCCGGGGGAGAACGGCACCGCGTCGGCGTTCCGGCTGTCGGTCACCGCGGAGCCGGCGGCGCTGCTGGCACCGGCCGTCGACCTGCTCGGGCGGCACGGCGCCACGGTGCGCGACGTCAGCCTGGGGCAGGCGACGCTGGAGGACGTGTTCATCGACCTGACGGGCAGGGACCTGCGATGACCGGGCGTGCCTTCCTGGCGGTGCTGCGCCGCGATCTGTTCGTCACCGGCCGGGAGCTTCCGTCGTTCCTCGCGCAGACGCTGGTGCAGCCGTTCTTCTTCCTGCTGGTGTTCGTCGTGGTCCTCGGCCGCGGCGGCTTCGTGTCGCCCGAGTACGGGCAGATCATGCTGCCCGGCCTGATCGCGCTGAACGCGATGTTCGGCGCCCTGCAGGCGGTGACGCTGCCGCTGGTGTTCGAGCTGTCCTGGACGCGGGAGATCGACGACCGGCTGCTCGCGCCGATGCCCGTGTGGGCCGTCGCCGTCGAGAAGATCGCCTTCGCGGGGATGCGCGGCCTGCTCGCCAGTCTGCTGATGGTGCCCATCGGTTTCGCGATGATCGACATCCGGTGGCCGGCCGAGGGGCTGGCCCCCGCGCTGCTGATGGTGGTGCTCGGGAGCCTGCTCGGTGCGGCGATGGGGCTCACCATCGGCACCGCGGTGCCGCCGCGGCGGATCAACATCCTGTTCGCGGTGATCTTCACGCCGCTGCTGTTCACCGGCTCGGTGCAGTACCCGTGGCTCACCCTGGCCGACCTGCGCTGGTTCCAGGTGCTGTCGGCGGTGAATCCGCTGACCTACGTCAGCGAGGGGATCCGCGCGTCGCTGGTGCCGCAGGTCCCGCACATCCCGCTGTGGGTGTGCGTGCTCGTCCCGGTGGCGGCGATCGTGCTGTTCACCCTGCTGGGGATCCGCGGCTTCCTGCGCCGGGCCCTCGACTGAGCCGCGGCGGTCGAGCGGGCCGCAGCAGCACCGAGCCGCGGCGGTCGGTCGAGCGGCGACGCAGCAGCACCGAGCCGAGTGGTCGAGCGGCGAGCCTGCAGCACCGAGCCGCGGCGGAGCCCCGGTGCGCCCCGGGAGGCGGCGACACTCGGTACCGTCGGCCGGGTGGCGGACACCCGGACCCTGCGTGGCCTGATCGTCGACTACGGCGGGGTTCTCGACGACCCCGCCGACGGGGCCCTGCTGCTCGCCTACGCCCGTCGCGCCGCGGCCGCGGGGATCCGCACCGCGCTGTTCTCCGGCGCGCACGCGGTGCCCGACGAGGTCGCCGCGGCGTTCGGCACGGTGCTCCTCGGTGCGGTCCGCGGGGCCCGCAAGCCGAGCCCGGACTCCTTCGCCGCCGCCGCGGCCGAGCTGGGCCTGCCCGCGGG
>NZ_WWFY01000968.1:0-3281 GCF_009864975.1 Pseudonocardia sp. SID8383 | reverse complement strand
GCGTGGCGCTGGCCGACGCCGCGGAGCTCGCCGACCGCCCCGGCCACGTCACCCGGCCCGACGGCACGGTGCTGTTCGACCCCGCGGCGGCGCCGGCGCGGCTGCGGACGACGGCGGCGTTCGTGCACCGGCTGCTCACCGCGACCCGCTCCCGGGCGCCCCGGCTGGGCTGCTTCGGCCTGCACGAGTGGGCGATGGTCTACCGCACCGACGACGCCCGGCACCGCGACACGGTGCCGCTGCGCCTCGGGCGGGCGGGCACCGACGCCGTCGTCGAGTCGGCACGGATCAGCTGCACCCACTACGACGCCTACCGGTTCTTCACCGACGCCGCGGCCCCGCGCAACGAGCTCGTCCCGACCCGGGAGCGACAGGCCGAGATGGAGCAGCCGGGCTGTCTGCACGCGACGATGGACCTCTACAAGTGGGCCTACAAGCTCGCCCCGGCGGTGCCGTCGGAGGTCGTGGCCGACTGCTTCGCCCTGGCCGCGGACGTGCGCGAGCTGGACATGCGGGCCTCCCCTTACGACCTGTCCGCCCACGGGTTCGACCCGGTGCCGATCGAGACCCCCGCCGGGCGCGCCGAGTACGCCCGCGCCCAGGCCGGGTTCGCCGAGCGGGCGGCGCCGTTGCGCGAGGAGCTGATCGACCTCGCGGGACGCCTCGCCAGGGCCGATGACCGTCCCGGGAACGACGACGGGGCCGCCGGGGAGGTCCCCGGCGGCCCCGCGACCGCCTAGCTGTTCAGCTCGCGACGAGGTCGTCCAGCAGGCCGTTGCGGGCCGAGGCGACCAGGTCGGCGAACTGGTCCACGCTCATCTGCACGCGCTGGCCGAAGTCGTCGGTGACCACGATGCGCTTCTCCGGCGCGGCGGCGTCGTCGACGTACAGCTCGGGGCATCCGCAGTTGCAGCTGCCGCAGAAGGTGGCGATGTGTCGCACTCGGGTGCTCCTCGTCGTCGGTCCGGGGTGGCCGGACGGGTGCCCGCGCCGTCGTGAGGGGTCGCGCACCCGGTCCCGCCGGTTCCGGGCCTCACCCGATGGGGTCAACCGGTCACCGTCGGAGCACTAGTGCGCCGGGAGGTCGGCCGGGTCGGTGCCCTCGATGAAGAAGTCGATGTCGTTGTGCTCGGAGTCGCCGTACGGGGCGAGGTCGGTGACGCCGTGTGCGGCGAGCACCTCGTCGTCGAGGAAGGTCTGCCCGGTGGGGCGGGCCGGGTCGGTCAGGACGGCCACTGCGGCGTCGGCCATGATCTCCGGGGTGCGGGCCCGCTTGCCGGCGTCGTCGCCGCCGAGCAGGTTGACCACGGCCGCGGTGGCGATGGTGGTGCGCGGCCACAGGCAGTTGGCCCGGATGCCGTCGCCGGCGAACTCGTGCGCCCAGCCCAGAGTCAGCAGCGACATGCCGTACTTGGAGAGCATGTAGGGCGGGAACTCCCCGAGCCACTTCGGGTCGAGGTTGATCGGCGGGGACAGGGTGAGGACCTGCGCGTCGTCGGAGGCCTTCAGGTGGTCCAGCGCGGCCCGGGTCAGCAGGTAGGTGCCGCGCGAGTTGATCGACTGCATGAGGTCGTAGCGCTTGGGCGTGACGTCGGCGGTGCCGCTCATGTTCAGCGCACTGGCGTTGTTGACGACGATGTCGACGCCGCCGAAGGTCGAGACGGCGGTCGCGACGGCGCGGTCCACGTCCTGTTCGACCCGCACGTCGCCGACGACGGCGACGGCCCTCCCGCCGGCCTGCTCGATCTCGGCGACCGCGGTGTGCACGGTGCCGGGCAGCCGCGGGTCGGGCTGGTCGGTCTTGGCCAGGATGACGGAGTTGGCGCCGCGGCGGGCGGCCGCGAGCAGGATCGCGAGGCCGATGCCACGGCTGCCGCCGGACATGACGATGGTGCGGCCGTTCAGGTCCCGCTGGGCAGGCTGGGTCATGGGGTCCTCCGGTGACGGTGCGTCGGTGCACGTGCTCGGAGCGCACTGTAACAGTCAGATCTGACCGTTTCTGTGGAGGTGGGTCACACGCGCCGGTCGCAGTCGGTTCAGGGCGGCCGCGACCTCGTGCCGCCGCGGGACCGCGACGTCCACGGGGGCGCCCCGGGTGATCGCGTCGGGCCCCTCGCGGCGCACCGCCTCCTCCAGCCGGTCCAGGGCCTGTGCGAGGGTGACCCCGCGCAGGTCGAGGGCGGCCAGGGCGCACCCGACGCCGGTGGTCTGGCCGGGGTCGGCGAGCTGGGCGATCGCGGACAGGTCGATGTCGTCGGCGCCGAAGGTGAGCCGGCCGCGGCCACGGGCGGTGACCCGGCGCCGGCCGCGCACCGAGGCGTCCACGCTGCGGGGGTCGAACTCGCGGCGCGCGAACGCCGGGAACGCGGTGTCGCCCGCCTCGTCCGCCCGCCCAGCGATCTCCCGGGCCCGCCCGGTGACCTCGGAGGCGGTGTAGTCCTGCAGCAGGACCACCGTGTCGGCGCGGTCGAGGTACTCCCCCGACCCGCCCATGACGAGCACGGTGGACACCCCGTGCCCGCGGTGCAGCGGCCGGACCCGCTCGACGAACGGGACCAGCGGCTCGGCCGGGATCAGCGCGCGCATCCGGTCGTCGCGGATCATGGCGTTGGTGGCGGCGGTGTCCTCGTCGATCAGCAGCACGCCGGCACCGGCCTCCAGCGCCTCGACCGTGGCGGCGGCCTGGGAGGTCGACCCGGACGCCGACTCCGTCGAGAAGTCGTCGGTGGGATTGCCGGACGGCAGGCCGGTGACGAAGGCCGACACGTCGACGCGCTGCACCGAGCGCTCGTCCTCGGCGCGTACCGACACCGTGTCGGCACGGGCGACGACGAGTTCACGGCCGTCGCCGGGGACGTGGTCGTACACGCCGCTCTCCAGCGCGCGCAGCAGCGTGGACTTGCCGTGGTAGCCACCGCCGACGATCAGCGTGACCCCCTCGGGGACGCCCATCCCGGTCACCGTGCCGCGGTGCGGGACGTCCAGGGTCACCCGCAGCTCGGGCGGGGAGACGAACGGGACCCCGCCGGCCAGCGGCCGGTCGTCGACACCGGAGAGCCGCGGCAGCACCGCGCCGTCGGCGACGAACCCGACCAGGCCACGACCGGCCAGCGCGTCGCGCAGGGCACCCGCGTCCTCGACCGTCTCCACGAACTCCTGCGCCGCGGCGGTGTCGGCGGTCTCCCAGCGCAGCGCGCCGAGCACCGCGCGGGGCAGCACAACCGTCAGCGCGGCGGCCGCGGCCCCGCCGTCGATCCGGCGACCACGGCCGGGCAGCGGGA
>NZ_WWFY01000967.1:0-3444 GCF_009864975.1 Pseudonocardia sp. SID8383 | reverse complement strand
GCCCCGAGCCGGGCGGCGGCGACGGCCTGGTTGGCACCCTTGCCGCCGGGGCCCACGGTCAGGTCCGACCCGGCCACGGTCTCCCCCGGCCCCGGGAGGCGCTCGGTGCGCACCACCAGGTCGGCGTTGAGCGAGCCGACGACCAGCACCCGGCTCATCGGGCGTCCACCACGTCGTGCGCGGCGCCGGTCTCGGCGGCGGCCGGGCGCGGGATGAGCAGCGACAGCGCGAACGCTCCCGCGGTGCACGCGGCCCCGACCAGCATGCCCGCGGTGTAGCCGCCGACCCCGGTCTGCCCGGCCCCGCCGACGGCGACCTGCACCGCGGGCAGCACCACGAAGCTGATCCCGGCGCCGAGGTTGAACGCGCCGGCGTTGAGTCCGGGCAGCATGCCGGGCCGGTCGGCGGGCGAGAGCAGCACGCCCAGGCCGTTGAGCATGATGTTGGCGATGCCGGCGTAGGTGACGCCGAGCAACAGCGTCGCGACGACCAGCACCGCGAACGAGTGCACGCCCACGACCGCCAGCAGCGCGGTGGCGACGACGCTGCCGGCCAGCCCGACCCGCAGCACGGTGCGGTAGCCGAGCACCGGGGCCAGGCGACCGGCGAACGGCCCGACCAGCCAGCCGATCAGCGCGTAGGGGGCGAGCAGCGCGAGCGCGGTGAGGTCCGCACCGAGCCCGAACCCGGCCGCCGGGTTCTGCGCGATCGAGGCGACCAGACCGTTGACCACGGCGAACACGCCGGTCATGGTCAGCAGCGTGGTGCCGAGCGTGGCCCAGGTGGCGCGCCGGCGCAGGTCCTCGGGCGCGACGAGCGGCTGCGCGGTGCGGCCCTGCAGCCGCCAGAACACCACCGCGGCGACGACGGCGAGCAGCGCGTACCCGGCGACCCGGCCCCAGCGCGCGTCGGACAGCGCGGCGGCCTCGTCGAAGGCCAGCAGCAGCGCGCCGACCGCGGCGACGAGCGGGACGACCCCGCGCCAGTCCATCCGGGCGCCCTGCGAGGGGCGGGACTCCACGCCCCACACGGCGACGAGCACCAGCGCGACGACGGTGACCGCGGCGATGACCCAGAAGATCGAGCGGAAGCCGTGGTGGGTGGCCAGCCAGCCGCCGAGCAGCGCGTCGAGACCGGCCACGCCGCCGTTCACGGCGGTGATCAGGCCGAGCACGATCCCGTAGCGGCGCGGGTCGGCGATCTCGCTGCGCAGCATGAGCAGGCAGACCGGGACGACCGGCCCGGTGATGCCCTGCAGGGCCCGGCCGGCGAACAGCATCGGCACGCTGACGGCGAGGGCGGCGACGACGCTGCCGACCAGCATGACCGCGAGCATCACCAGCAGCACCCGCCGGCGCCCCGCGATGTCGGACAGCCGCGGCAGGAACAGCGAGAACATCGCCGCGAGGGTGAAGAACATCGTCTGGGACAGGCCGACGGTGGCGTCGTCGGTGCCCAGCTCGCGGGCCATGGTGACCAGTGCGGGGCTGAGCATCGAGGCGTTGAGCTGGAACGCCACGCAGGCGGCCAGCACCGCCACGACGAGCGTGACGACCGGGCGGCGGTCGGGGGTGGTCATGCGATCTGCTCCGTTGCAGCGAGGGCGGCGGCGTCGGCGGGGACGGTCGCGGCCGGGGTGGCGGGGTCGCCGATGGTGCGCAGCGCGTCCACGACGAGCTCCCAGAACCGGGTGTGGTCGAGCTCCAGCGCGGCGTGCGTGCGGCATCCCTGCGGGGCCGGGCCGCGCCGGTCGGCGACCGTCATCCCGGTGGTGTGCCGGCCCGCGGTCTCGACGACGATCGGCATCGGGAACGCCCGCACGATCGTCGGGTCGATGACGTGGGCGACGGCGCACGGGTCGTGCACCGGCGGGGCGTCGAAGCCCTGGACGTCGCGGTAGGTGGCGGCGAAGAAGTCCAGCAGCTCGTCGACGAAGCGCGCCGGGCCGGTCCCGACGGCGCGGATCGCGCGGCGCACCTCGGGCGCGGCCAGCGCCTGGTGGGTCAGGTCGAGCCCGACCATGACCACCTCCCAGCCCGCCTCGAACACGATCGCGGCGGCCTCGGGGTCGATGGCGATGTTGAACTCGGCCACCGGGGTCCGATTGCCGACGGCGACGCCGCCGCCCATCAGCACCACCCGCTTGACCCGGCCGACGATCTCGGGGGCGCGCCGGGCGGCGAGCGCGATGTTGGTCAGCCCGCCGGTGGGGACGAGGGAGACGGTGCCCGGCTCGTGGGCCAGCACGGTCTCCACGATGAGGTCCACGGCGTGGGTGTCCACCGCGGCGAACGCCGGCGCGGGCAGCTCCGGGCCGTCCAGGCCGCTCTCGCCGTGGATGTCGGCGGCGACGGCGATCTCCCGCAGCAGCGGGCGGTCGGCACCGGCCGCGAACGGCACGCCGGTGATCCCGGCCAGGGTCGCGACCGAGAGCGCGTTGCGGGTCACCTTGTCCAGCGTCTGGTTCCCGACGACCGTGGTGACGGCGAGCAGCTCGATCCGCGGGTCGCCGTGGGCGAGCAGCAGCGCGATCGCGTCGTCGTGGCCCGGATCGCAGTCCAGGACGATCTTCTCGGTCATCTCCGGTGTCCCACTTCGTCGTCGCGGTCGTCCGGGGGCTCCGGACGTGTCGACTGTGACTGGTCAAGCGCATGACATCAAGCGCTTGATGTGTGGCGCGTCCGGGTAGGCTCGCCGGATGGCAGGACCGGTGGGCCGGCGGGTGACCGCGGCGATGGTGGCCCGGCGGGCGGGGACGAGCGTGTCCACCGTGTCGCTGGTGGTGAACGGCAAGTCGCGCGGACGGGTGTCCGCGGTGATCACCGAGCGGGTCCGGGCGGCGGTCGACGAGCTGGGCTACGTGGTCGACCACGCGGCGAGCTCGCTCGCCCGCGGGACCACCGACCTCGTCGTGCTGCTCGCCCCCGACCTCCCCAACCCCTACTTCGGGCGGGTCACCACCGGGATCCGGGAGGCGCTGGGCAGCAGGCACCAGCTGATGCTGTCGGTGATCGAGGGCGGCGAACAGCCCGGTGCCGACGACGTCCGCCGGGTCGCGGCGTTCCGCCCGGCCGGGCTGCTGGTGCACGCGCCGTCGCCGACGTTCCTCGACGACCTCGAACCGGGCGGCCCGCCACTGGTGCTGATGGACGCCCCCGGCTTCGAGGGCCGCGCGGCCACGGTGACCTTCGACCTGGAGCCGGGCGTACGCGCGCTGGTCGCGCACCTCGCCGAGGCCGGGCACACGGTCCTCGCCTACCTGGAGGGCTCGACGCCCTCGGCCACCTTCACCGTGCGCCGTGAGCTGCTCGCCCGGGTCGCCGCCGAGCACGGCCTGCGGGTCCTCGACGACGGCACCCGGGCCGGGCTGACCCTCGACGCCGCCGCCGACGTCAGCACCGAGGCGCTGCCGCGCTGGCGGGCGGCCGGGGCCACCGCGGTCGT